>JAYRMB010000012.1:0-106368 GCA_041904995.1 Azonexus sp. | reverse complement strand
CTGGCTCTGCAGTTGATCCTGCATCGACTGGAACATCTTCTTGGACTGGTCCATGTAGGCCGTCATCATGCTTTGCATGGCCGGCTGCTGGAAGTTCAGGAACTGGTTCCAGAAATCGGCCTGGACGCTGGCGTTGTCGCCGCCATACATGGTGCGCGACTGTTCCTGCAACTTCTGCTGGAAATCGACAAAGGTCTTCATGTTGTTTTCCAGGTACTTGCCGAGCATGCCCTGAGTGGCGCTGCCGTAGAAACGGATGAAGCCGGAAAGCAGTTCGCTGGAGAACATCGGCATGCCGCCGGTTTCCTCTTCCAGGATGATCTGGAGCAGGATGCTGCGCGTCAAGTCTTCGCTGGTCTTGGCATCGACCACCTTGAAGACTTCATACTTCAGCACCAGATCCTTCACATCCCCCAGCGTGATGTATGCACTCGTCTTGGTATCGTAAAGACGGCGGTTGGGGTATTTCTTGATCAGGCGTACCGATTCCGACATGCTGCGATCCTCAAAGTGAAATCTGTGTGCAGCGCAACATTATATCGAATAAGCCATACGCCGAAGTGAAAACTTGGCTGCTGCAACGCAAAAAATCAGTGATATTTCATGGACTTTTTCGCGCCTACTCCCTGGAAATTCGATCCCGACTTATTTGCTGCCATTACCTTCATTTTGCGTCTCGGCAGTATTCATCTGGGTTTCGCCGGCTGGCGGGCGACGACACAAGCCCACGATACGCGACGACAAATACGCCACCCCCGACAGTACGCCGCTCTCGCGATCCTCGACCAGTTCCAACCAGGCATCGTCCAAGGCCAGACTCAGACTGTCGCGCAATTCCCGTTCTTGCGCCTCGCGCCCCATCTCGTGCAAGACGACACCCAAACCGACGGCCCCGATCGATATGGCCGTTCCCGCCACTCCGCCGACCAGGGTCGATACGGCACTGCTGCCACCGCTGATCGCCAACTGGCCGACCAGCTTCTCGCTGATTCGCTGAGCCACCGGTGTCAGGCGGCTGCTTGAATCCTTGCCGGCGAGACGTTGCGCCTTCTGCTGCAAATGCTCGTTCAAGGCGAGAAAGGCCGGCTGCCGAGCGACCCCATCGCGTGCCAACAATTCGGACAGCGCCGCATCGCGGCTGGACGGTGGTCCGAGCTGGATCACCGGCAGCGTTTGCAGATGGTCATTGAACTGCCTTTCGGACAACTGGTAGCTTCCCGGCAAGTCGACCAGCAGCTCGCGCAGCCGCTCGAGATAAATTTTGGCGGCATGACTGCGCACCGTATCGAAATCGACCTGCCCAGCCACCGGCTGCAAGACCCTGTCCCGGTATTCATCCTGCAGATAGGCAGCCAGTTTTTTCTCCGGCCCGGCAGCGTCGTCACCCGAGCTCAGGCGATACCAGGCGGATTTCACGCTCAGCCAACGCTGCGTCCAATAACCGGAGTACCAGGGAATGAATTCCTTCTCCGTGCGGTGGCCGACCAGCAGTTTCCAGCGCTCCATTTCGCCGCGTGCGAAACTCTCGGCCGGCCCCTCGGCCTCCGTGGCCCGCCCGGCGATGGCACACTCGATCTCCCGCCAGGTGCTTTCCGCAACGGGCTGCTCGATCTCTACCGGAACAGGCCGACTCGGCGCAGCACAACCACCAAGCAGTACGACAGCCACCAAAAACAGGCAGCAGCCCATTCTTCGCCACTTGTCGATCTGCGTATGCCCAGCCAGCACCTTTCGCCTCTCCCGGTCCGTGGTGCAAGTATAAAAAAAGCCCGGCAATCGCCGGGCTTTCGTTTGCTATCTGTGCCGAAGGCCAGATTACTGGTAGTACAGGCCGCCGTTGATGTTGATGGTGGCGCCGGTGGTGAAGCCGGACAATTCATCGGACAGGTAGGCGCAGGCGAAACCGATTTCTTCCGGCTTGGCCAGACGCTTCATCGGGACGGAAGCGACGATGGTTTCCAGAACTTCCGGCTTGATGGCCATAACCATCTTGGTGGCGACATAGCCCGGGGCGATGGCGTTGACGGTCACGCCCTTGGCGGCCAGTTCGGCAGCCAGTGCCTTGGTGAAGCCGATCACGCCAGCCTTGGCGGCGGAGTAGTTGGTCTGGCCAGCCTGACCCTTGACGCCGTTGACCGACGAGATGTTCACGATACGGCCCCAGCCACGCTCAGCCATCTTGGCAGAGACTTGCTTGGTCATGTTGAACAGGGAGGTCAAGTTGGTGGCGATAACGGCATCCCAGCCATCCTTTTCCAGCTTGGCGAACATGCGGTCGCGGGTGATGCCGGCGTTGTTGATCAGGATGTCGACCTGACCGCAAGCGGCTTCAGCCTCGGCAACCATCTTCTGGCAGTCTTCGAGAACGGAGACGTCACCGGCAACGCAGACGAAGTCGTTGAAACCGGCAGCGGCTTGTTCCTTCAGCCACTCTTCCTTGTTGTCGAATTGCGGGTGATAGGCGGCAACCACCTTGTGACCGGCCTTGGCCAGCTGTTGGCAGATGGCGGTACCCAGACCGCCCATGGCGCCGGTAACGAGAGCAACGCGTTGCGTCATTGTGTTTCCTTCCTTGTTGATGAAATGTGTAGGTTGAGAAAACGGCGGTCAGAACATGTGCTGACCACCGTTGATGGAAATATTGGCCCCGGTCACGAAAGCCGCTTCGTCGGAAGCGAGATAAGCGACGAGGCCGGCGATTTCTTCCGGCTTGCCCAGACGACCGACCGGGATATGCGGCAGGATCTTCGAATCCAGCACTTCCTGCGGAATGGCCGTAACCATCTTGGTGCCGATGTAGCCCGGCGAAATGGTATTCACGGTGACGCCCTGCTTGGCCACTTCCAGCGCCAGCGCCTTGGTGAAACCGTGCATGCCGGCCTTGGCCGCCGAGTAGTTGGTCTGGCCGAAGGCCCCCTTCTGGCCATTGACCGACGAAACGTTGATGACGCGCCCCCACTTGCGCTCGACCATCCCGTCCATGACCTGCTTGGTCATGTTGAAGACGGAGTCGAGGTTGGTGTTCATCACCGCATCCCAATCGGCCTTGGTCATCTTCTTGAAGGTCATGTCGCGGGTAATGCCCGCATTATTGACCAGCACGTCGACCGGGCCGACTTCCTTGCTGACCGTCTCGACGCAGGCCTTGGCCGAATCGAAATCGGTGACGTCGCACGGGTAGGCCTTGAAGCCGTAACCCATGTTGTTCATGTTCTTCAGCCACTCCTCCGCCTTGGTGTTGCCCGGCGAATAAGTGGTCACCACCTTGTAGCCCAGTGCCGCCATCTTGATGCAGATGGCCTCACCCAAGCCGCCCATACCCCCAGTAATCAGTGCTACTCGCGACATCTTAGTCTCCTTGGGAAAGTTAGACCGCGCGCTCTTTCACATAACGACCGGGTGCCGGTTCGATCGGCTTGTATTTGGTGTTCCCCGGTTTGCGCGGTGCTCGCTGTTCTCCCATGAAAGACTTGCTCCAGGCCGCCCAGTCGTTCCACCAGCTGCCCGGTTTCTCCTCGGAGGCGGCCAACCAGCCATCCGCATCCGCCTTGATATCTTCATTGATCCAATAGCTGCGCTTATTCTTGCTGGCCGGATTGATCACGCCGGCGATATGGCCGGAAGCGCCCAGCACGAAACGCAGCTTGCCGCCCAGCAGGCGGGTGCTCTGATAGGCCGACTGCCAAGGCACGATGTGGTCTTCGCGCGTTGCCAGCAGGTAGACCGGCATGTCGAGCTGGCCGAGATCGACCTTCTCGCCGCACATGCTCAGCTTGCCCGGCACACGCAGGTTGTTCTCCAGATACATGTTGCGCATGTACCAGCAGGCGAACTTGCCCGGCAAATTGGTCGAATCGGAATTCCAGTACAACAGGTCGAAAGCCTGCGGCTTCTGGCCCTTCAGGTAGTTGTTCTGGACGTAATTCCAGACCAGATCGTTGGCGCGCAGGAAGGAGAAGGTATTCTGCAGATCGCGCGCCGGCAGCAGGCCGCCCTGGCCGATGGTCGCTTCGCGCGCGGCAACGCCCTGTTCGTCGATGAACAGGCCGATCTCGCCGGTATCGGAGAAATCGAGCAGCGTCGTCAGCAAGGTCAGCGAAGCCACCGGGCTCTCGCCGCGCGCCTTCAGCACGGCCAGCGCGGAAGTCAGGATCGTGCCGCCAACACAGAAGCCGAGCGCATTGACCTGCTTGACCTTGGTGATTTCCTGCGCCACGCGCAGCGCGGCAATCGGGCCTTGCTCGAGATAATCGTCCCAGCCCAGCTCGCCCTGTTCTTCCTTGGGATTGCGCCACGACACCAGAAAAACCGTATTGCCCTGCTCGACCATGAAGCGGATCAGCGAATTGTCCGGTTGCAGGTCCATGATGTAGAACTTGTTGATGCAGGGCGGCACGACAATGATGGGACGCGTGCCCACCTTGGCCGTCAGCGGCGCGTACTGGATCAACTGCATCACGTCGTTTTCGTAGACCACCGCGCCTTCGGTCGTGGCGATATTGCGCCCGACTTCGAAGACCGACTCGTCGGTCATCGAGATGCGGCCCTTCTCGAAATCCTTGATCAGGTTGTTGATGCCGTCGGTGATGCTCTGCCCCTTGGTTTCCAAGGCAATCTTGATGAACTCGGGATTGGTCGCCGCAAAATTGGTCGGCGCCATGGCATCGGAAATCTGCCGCGCCAGAAAACGCATGCGTTCGCGCGTCTTGTCGTCCTGCGAGGGAAGCAGTTCGACCATTTCCTTCAGGTAACGCGTATTGAGGAGATAGGCCTGGTGCAGGTAGTCGAACACCGGGCTTTGCTGCCACTCCGGCGAATTGAAACGGCGATCGCCCGCTTCCGGGGTCACCTTGAAGGTTTCCGGCTTGCCCTGGTGCTTACCCAGCACAGATTGCCAGAGGGATAACTGCTGGTCGGCGAAATGCTTCTGCAGCGCGGTCATCGCCTGCGGATCGACAGCCGGTGGCACATTCGTATTGGCAGCACCGGACTTGCCGAGATATTCCATGAATTGCTGGGCCATATTCTGTCCCGCCTGCATGAACTGCATGGCAGAACCCAGGAATGCGTCGTTATTGTTCGATCCTTGCGCCATGGAAATGTCTTCTCGCTAGCCTTGGGGTATGAGCTTTTGGATTCTGCATACCGCCCCTGAGGCTGTCAATGCATTTGCATGCATAATTACCCGCTCAATTGAGGCAGCTTGCGTACATTGTTGCAAGCCACCGGGATTTTGAAACAAACCCGCAACTATCAAAAATGATACACGCTTACGGCGAAATTCAATGCCCAAGGCGACACTTCAGAAAAAATGCATCTATCCTTGATCATCGTAATCGGCTGGCTCTACGTCACCTTGCTGGTGGCAGCCAATGAACCGAGCATCATCGCCGGTATCATTTCTTTCGCCTTCTACGGACTGCTTCCCTGCGGATTGATAATATATTTTGCCGGCTCGAAGGTGCGTCGGGAGCGCCGCCGCTTCAAGGAACTGCAAGCTACCAAGGAAACACCAGAAGAGACCCCCTAGGTTTGCCGGCCAATCTCTGTATAACGAAGAGAGAGCCCGGTGGTCGGAAAGCGGGAGTTATTCGCCGACCAGGGCCTGGACCACGGCAATCGAGGCCACGCCCATGCCGATCAACAACACCTGCTGCAGGGTGGCCTTGAGCTCGGTACGCTTGTGCAGCCCGGGAATGAGGTCTGCGACGGCCACGTAGATCATGCTGGCAGCGGCCAGGCCGAGCAAGTATGGAATCCACTCGGTCAGTTCCGACAATGCGTAATAGGCGAGTAAAGAGCCAACCAACGTCGCCAGACTGGACAACAGGTTGTAGGCCAGCGCTTTCATTTTGCTATAGCCGGAATGCAACAGGATCAGGTAGTCGCCGACTTCCTGCGGGATTTCATGGGCAATGATGGCCAAGGCGGTAACGATGCCCAACTCGGTGTTTTCGAGGAAGGCGGCAGCGATCAGGATGCCGTCGACGAAGTTATGGAAGGTGTCGCCGACCAGGATCAGCAGGCCGGAACGTCCATGATCGTTGGCGGGGGCGTGCGCTTCGTGCGCCTCGCAATGATCGTGGTGGCAATGCCGCCAGAGAACCAGCTTTTCGAGCACGAAGAAAACCAGGATGCCGAACAGCACGGTGCTGGCCATGCGCTGCGGCTGACCATGCTCGAGTGCATGCGGCAGAATCTCTAGAAAAGCAGCTCCCAGCAGGGCACCGATTGCATAAGAGATGAGCATGCTGACCCGATGCGTGCCGAGCGCAACGCTCAGGGCAGCGGCCGCCACGACGCTGAGAGCGCCGCCGGCGAGGGCTACGGTAATGATCCAGGAAAGTGTGCTCACACGCTTCTGCGCTTGGAGAAAGGCGCGGATTATACGCCCTCCTCCCCGCCAAAGCTCAGATGCCGCTCAAGGCTCCAGCTTCACGCAGTAGCCAGTCGCGGAAAGCGGCCACCGAGGGGCGTGCCGCGATGGTTTTGCGGACGACCAAATAGTAGGCATAAGGAGACGGCACCGAGTGCTCGAAAGGTACGATCAGGCGCCCGGCCGCAATGTCGGCTTCGACCAAAGGGCGCAGTGACAGCGCCACGCCTTGCCCATCCAGCGCCGCTTCGATGGCCAGCAGCGAATTGGAAAAACGCGGCCCGCGCTCGGCGTCGATCCCGCTAACCTTGACGGTGGCCAACCACTCGCGCCAACCGGGTTGGCGCTCTTCATCGTTGACCGTTTCGTCGTGGATCAGCACGTGCTGCCGCAGATCCGCCGGCGTAGCCAGCGGTTTCGCCTCCGACGGCAGACGCGGGCTGCACACCGGTCCCCAGGCCGGGGTCATGATGCGATCGACCTGGAAGCCGGGATAGTTGCCGGTCCCGAAGCGGATCGCCACCTGGCTGTCCGAGGCCCGCAGGTCGGGCATGGCATCGTCGAGGGAACGCGCCTCTCCCCGGCGATCGACGGCACCAGCGCTGCTCGAGAGACGCAGGTCGATGCCGGGACAGGCCGCCGAAAAACGCGCCAGCCGCGGCACCAGCCAGCGTGCAGCGAATGACGGCGGAGCGGCAACGTTGAGCACGCCTTCGCCGGTTTGCCGCACTTGCTCGATGGCCGCCGCGAAGCACTCGAAACCTTCGCGTATCTTCGGCAGCATGGCCTTGCCTTGCGGCGTGATCTCCAGGGCACGGGTCAGCCGGTGGAAGAGGCTGACACCGAGATAGCCCTCGAGCAGCTTGATCTGCTGGCTGACGGCAGCCGGCGTCACATGCAGTTCCTCGGCGGCTTTCTTGAAGCTGAGATGGCGGGCGGCGGCTTCAAAAGCCCTCATGCTGGCGAGCGGCGGTAAACGATAAGTCACGGAATGGTTAAGTTTTTCTAAACCATCGCATCATAAAGAGTCGTTTGTCGGACGACAAGTCGCGGATTAACTTGAAAAAACCGCGACCGAGCCATGCGTCGCGGCGACAAGACCCCGAAAGGAAATACAGCAAAATGAAGAAAACCTGGATCGTTCTGCCCCTGATCGCCATCGCCCTCGCCGCCTGCGGCAAGAAGGATGAAGCCGCTGCCGCCGCCCTGCCGGCACCGGCTGTCGCCCCGTCGCTGACGCCCGCCCCGAGCGATGCCCCGGCTGCCCCGGCCGCCGACAAGCCGGCAGAAGCCGCTCCTGCCCCGACCCCGGCAAACGATAGCACCGCAAAATAAAACTTATCCGAGACGGACGATTAAGTTTTTCTTAACCGTTAAACAATAATTTATCGTTCGTCGGCACGTGACCGTTTGGTTACAGTGCGGCCTGCTTCCT
The DNA here is from genome assembly GCA_041904995.1 of Azonexus sp. GTDB lineage: Bacteria > Pseudomonadota > Gammaproteobacteria > Burkholderiales > Rhodocyclaceae > Azonexus. The sequence goes on along the minus strand of JAYRMB010000012.1, from coordinate 98,557 downwards.
CTAGATGCAAATTGTGTTGAGTTGTGTTTTGAGCCCGCCCCGTGCGGGCTCTTTTTCTGAGGAAAAGGTCACGCAGGGTGGACCCAGAACGCTTTCCGTTCGTTCCCCCGACCCCGGACGCTCCCGCTTCCACCCTGCCCCCACTCCTGCGGTGCACGACCCTAAAACGGCATTTTTCGGGAAGCCCAACACAACCTGAACCGAGGAGTTTCCCGACCATGGATGGTGCTTCCCGCATCCTCAACGCGCAGTTGCGCAGCAAGATCATGTCGGCCGACGAGGCCGCCCACCTCATTCCGTCCGGCGTCAATGTCGGCATGAGCGGTTTTACCGGCGCCGGCTACCCGAAGGAAGTCCCCAGCGCGCTGGCCAAGCGCATCATGGATGCCAACCTGCACGGCAAGAAATTCAAGATCGGCGTGTGGACCGGCGCGTCCACCGCGCCCGAACTCGACGGCGCACTGGCCATGGTCGATGGCATCGAGATGCGTCTGCCCTACCAGTCCGACCCGACCTGCCGCAAGCGCATCAACGCCGGCGAAATGGAATACATCGACGTGCACCTGTCGCATGTCGCCCAGTTCGTCTGGGGCGGTTTCCTCGGCAAGCTCGATGTCGCCGTCGTCGAAGTAGCCGGCATTCTGGAAGACGGCCGCCTGATCCCGTCGTCTTCGGTCGGCAACAACAAGACCTGGTTGGACCAGGCCGACAAGATCATCCTCGAGGTCAATAGCTGGCAGAACCCGCACCTCGAAGGCATGCACGACATTTACTACGGCACCGCCCTGCCGCCGCACCGCAAGCCGATCCCGATCTGCAAGACGGACGACCGCATTGGCGAGCCGTATTTCAAGATCGATCCGAACAAGGTCATTGCCGTCGTCGAAACCAACAAGGCTGACCGCAACTCGCCCTTCACGCCGCCCGATGCCAATTCCAAGCTGATCGCCGGCCACATCCTCGACTTCCTGCAACACGAAGTGAAGATGGGCCGCCTGCCGGCCAACCTGCTGCCGCTGCAATCCGGCGTCGGCAACGTCGCCAATGCCGTGATGGCCGGCCTGCAGGATGGTCCCTTCGAGAACCTGACGGCCTACACCGAGGTATTGCAGGACGGCATGCTCGACTTGATCAAGTCCGGCAAGCTGACCTGCGCCTCGGCCACCTCCTTCTCGCTGTCGCCGAGCGCATTGACCGAACTGAACGCCGACCTGCCACGTTTCAAGGATTCGATCATCCTGCGTCCGCAGGAAATCTCGAACCACCCGGAGGTCATCCGCCGCCTCGGCGTCATCGCCATGAACGGCCTGATCGAAGCCGACATCTACGGCAACGTCAATTCGACGCACATCATGGGCACCTCGATCATGAACGGTATCGGCGGTTCCGGCGACTTCGCCCGCAACGCCTTCATCTCGATCTTCATGACGCCTTCCAGCGCCAAGGGCGGCAGCATTTCCTGCATCGTGCCGATGGTCTCGCACGTCGACCATACCGAGCACGACGTCCAGGTCATCGTCACCGAGCAAGGTCTGGCCGACCTGCGTGGCCTGGCGCCGAAGCAGCGTGCCAAGGTGGTGATCGAGAAATGCGCCCACCCGAATTTCCGTCCGGCACTGCGCGAGTATTACGACCGCGCCCTACGCTACTCGCCGGGCAAGCACACGCCGCATCTACTCGATGAGGCATACAACTTCCTGCCAACCTGGATGGCCAACCGTGCCGCTCAGGCAGCCTGGCGCGATGACGCCACGGTGCAGGCAGACGCCTGGGCGAAGTAAGACAAAGGCCGCGCATGCGGCCTTTTTTCATTGCTGCGGTGCACTGCCCAAAAAGCGGGAAAACTCCTTGAGCGGCAGAGGCCGGCTGAAAAAGTAACCCTGGTAGACGTAACACCCCGATTCCGCCAGAAACGCACGTTGCTCAGCCGTTTCCACCCCTTCGGCAATGACGTTGAGGCCCAGACTCTGGCCCAGGGCCACCACCGTTCGAGCGATTGCCGCGTCGTTGCTATCCGACAGCACGTCTCGGACAAAGCTCTGGTCGATCTTCAACTGATCCAGCGGCAGGCGCTTCAGATAGGACAACGAGGAATAGCCGGTGCCGAAATCGTCGAGCGAGAAACCGACACCGCGGGATTTCAATTCATGCATCTTGGCGATGATTTCCTCGGTGTTGTTCAGCAGCATGCTCTCGGTCAGTTCCAGTTTCAGGTTCTGCGGCGGTGCGCCGGTCACTTCGATCATGGCCAGCACCTCCTCGACCAGATTGGGCGAACTGAATTGGCGGGCGCTGACATTCACCGCCAGGCTCAGGTGCGCCATCGCCGGATCGAAACTCCACGCTGCCAATTGCTCGCAAGCGGTGCGCAAGACCCAATGACCGAGCGGCAGGATCAAACCAGACTCCTCGGCCAATGGAATGAATACAGCGGGAGAGATGAGCCCGCGTTCCGGATGTTGCCAACGAACCAGAGCCTCGGCACCGACCACCCGCCCGTTGGCATCGACTTGCGGCTGGAAGTGCAGTGCGAACTGCTCTTCGACAACGGCCCGCCGTAAATCGTCTTCCAGTGCGGCCCGCAATTCGAAAGCTGCCTGCATCTCCGGATCGAAAAAGCGCAGGGTATTCCGCCCCTTTGCCTTGGCCTGGTACATCGCGGTATCGGCCCGCTTGAGCAACTCGTCGGCGCTCAAGTTCTGGCCGCTGAACAGGACGATGCCAATACTGGACGTACAGTAGTGCGTCCGCTGATGTACTTCGCTATTGGTCCCGGAGAGGTCGAGTTGATAAGGCCGACTCAAGGCCAGCAGAATCTTCTGCCCGGCATGTTCGGCATGCACCGATGCCGAAAACCCATCACCGACGTCGTCGAGGATGACCACAAATTCATCGCCGCCCAGGCGGGCCACCGTGTCTTCACTACGTACGCAGGTCTTCAGTCGCGTCGCAGCTTCGACCAGTAGCTGGTCGCCGATGGCGTGGCCAAGACGATCGTTCAGGGCCTTGAAGTTATCGAGGTCGATCAGCATCAAGGCGCCAAAACGTCCATGTCGGCCGGTGCTGGCCAATACCTGCGGCAGGCGATCCATCATCAGGCGGCGATTGGCCAGTTGAGTCAGTTGATCGTAGAAGGCCAGGTGCTTGATTTCGTCCTCGGCCGTCTTGCGCATGGCGATATCGACGAAAGTTCCGACAAAGTGGGAAACCTCCCCCTCGTCTCCGCGTACCGTCGTGATCGTCAGCCATTCCGGGTAAGCCTGGCCATCCTTGCGCCGATTCCAGATCTCACCCTGCCACGAGCCATCGCGCCGAATGGCCTCCCACATGGCCGCATAAAAATCGGGCCCATGCCGGCCCGAGGCCAGCACTCGCGGATTCTGGCCAACGACATCCTCGGGTGCGTAGCCGGTAATGTTGGTGAATGCCCGATTGACACGCAGGATCACCGCGTCGGCATTGGTTACCATCATGCCTTCCTGGGCCTCGAAAGCGGTGGCGGCGATGCGCAGATATTCCTCGGCGCGCTTGCGCTCGGTGATATCGAAGACGGAAACGATGCGCAGTTTTTGCCCGTCGACGATCACCTCCTTGCCCTCGATTTCAACCAGAAAACTCTGTCCCTTGCTGTTTCTCGCATGGAGTCCATGAGCGTCGGCAACGAGTAGTTGCACCTCCTCCACTCCCTGCAATCCGTCCCTGGCGTAGTCGAAAAGCCTCTCCGCGTTGTCGTTGGCTTTCAAAATGCGGCCATTTTCGTCCACTACCAAGACAGCAGCTGCGACCCGGTCGATGATGTCGTCGAGCAGGGTCAAACTGCGATCGCCCTGCTGAATGCGCCGCCGATACAACCATAGCGCCCAGAAGAAATTGAGCAGGGCCAGGGCAAAGGCTGCCCCCTGGAACAAACGAATACGGACAGCCTGCTGCTGGGTTTGCCGCTCCAATTCGCTGGTCAGCTCGTTCATCAACCTGAGCAAGGTCTGGTTGCTCTCATTGGCGGTTGCTACCGCTGCCGGCAGTACTTCCGGCAGAAAATCGTATGAAGCATCGAGAACTTCGTTCAAACGGGAGCGCATGGGGGTCCAGGCAATATTGGCCTGTTGCACCAGTTGAAGCGCAGTATCGCCCTGCACCGGTTGCAGGACGATCTCATCCCCCCCACCGCTGATGGTCCGATGGCCGGAAGTCAGCCCCTGCAAGGTGTCGTCAAAGGTGGAAAAGCTTAGCCGCAACTCCTCAACGCTGCTCTCAATCGGCGCTCCCGTCCGCACCGAACGCTCGATGCTCAGCAGCGACTTGACCATCCGTTGCGACAGCATCCGTTGCCGGCCAGCCAGATTGATGCCGACCGCCTGCTGTTCGATATGCCAGGACAACCAGAAATTCAGCGCCAGCGCCGCAAAATCGAAAAGCAGAAAGAGTCCAACGGCTATCACCGCAATGCGTGACGAACGTTGGTCGCCGTCGGGATTCATTTCATCCTTATCCTCCGCCCGCTCCGCGAAACATCTCGGGAGTGGCAAGTCAGGAAACTGTGATACAAGATTTTATATTGTAGCAAACCCGAAATAGATACCAATGGTATATGCCGTACGCGTATTCCACCGTGAATTTCATCACATCGGGAAATTCGTCAGGAAAGGGGCTTCAGCGCAGCCAGATCAGGCTGGCCATTCGTCCGGTGACACCATCGCGCCGATAGGAAAAGAAGCGTTGGCTATCGGCAAACGTACAAAGCTCACCACCGTAGATCGCCGTAACCCCTGCCGAGTTCAATCGTTGCCGCGCGAGCATGGCCAGGTCGGCCAGCCATTTGTCATTGCCTTGTGGGTGAAATGCGGCGCTGGCAGCACCATCACGGGCCACAAAGGCATCTCTGACCTCCGCGCCGACCTCGAAGCTTTGCACCCCGATCGCCGGCCCCAGCCAGGCGAGAATCTCACCGGAATCCACGTGCATCGTATCGATGCAGGCCTCAAGTACGCCAGCCAACAAACCGCGCCAGCCAGCGTGAGCAGCGGCTACCACCGTACCGGCCCGATCGCAGAACAAGACCGGCAAGCAATCGGCCGTCATGACCGCGCAAACCCGCCCAGGCTCATGACAGAAGGCCGCATCGGCCTCCACGGTTTTTCCCGTTTTTGCGATGTCCACCGCAGCAGTGCCATGGACCTGCTGCAACCAGACCGGATCGGCTGGCAACAGGGCACGCAGGCTGGCGCGATTGGCCGCCACCCGCAATGGATCGTCGCCAACGTGATCGCCAAGGTTGAAACTCTCCCACGGTGCCGGACTGCAACCCCCGCCGCGCAGGGTCTGCAGGGAGCCGACATTGGCCGGCGCCGGCCAATCCGGAACGAAGACTTCAGGCATACAGCTGCTCGATCAGTTCGCGCATGTCCGCAGGCATCGGCACCTCCCACTGGACGTGGCGGCCTGTTTTCGGATGTATGAGGCCAAGCCGGGTCGCGTGCAGCGCCTGACGATGAAAAGGCGGCAGACGTGGATCGGGCTTGCCATAAACCGGATCGCCAACCAGCGGGTGGCCGATCGAGGCCATGTGCACGCGAATCTGGTGCGTCCGCCCGGTTTCCAGCGCACATTCGAGCAAGGTGCAGTGATTGAAGATTTCCAGCACGCGATACCAGGTCAGTGCCGGCTTGCCACCACGGCTTTCCGGCACCACGGCCATCTTGGTCCGATGTACCGGATGGCGGCCGATCGGCGTATCGACACCGTTGTCGCGCCGGATGACGCCGGAAGCCAGCGCCAGGTATTGCCGCTTGACCGTGCGCGCCTGCAACTGGCGGATCAGGTCGGTCTGTGCCTCCAGGGTCTTGGCGACGACAAGCAGGCCGCTCGTTTCCTTGTCCAGGCGATGCACGATGCCGGCACGCGGCACTTCGGCAATGCCGGGCACGTGATGGAGCAGCGCGTTCATCAAGGTTCCGCTCCAGTTGCCGCTACCCGGATGCACCACGAGACCTGCCGGTTTGTTGATAACGAGCAGCGTGTCGTCCTCGAAGACGATATCGAGCGGTATGTCTTCCGGGGCTTCCGGACGGTCGCGTGCATCGTCCGGCACGGTGACGGTCAGCGCCTCGCCGCCGAACAATTTGCGCTTGGGTTCGCTCACCGTTTCGCCATCGACGGCGACACAGCCGTCCTTCACCCAGTTCTGCAAACGGTTACGCGAATGCTGGGGCAAAAGCTCAGCCAACACCTGGTCGAGGCGACGCCCGGCGCTGGCGTCTGGAACCGTCAGGCACAGCGGTTCGCTTAGGCTATAATCGCCGGAGTTTTCCATAGGGTCATCATTCATGATGCGAAGTTTAGCCGTATTCCAGCCGTTCTCGGCCTTTATCCGTTTTCTGACTGCGCTTTCGGTATGCCTATGGCTTGCCGGTTGCAGTTCTTGGCAAACGAGCCAGGATGAAACCATCGGCTGGTCGGCTGGGCGCCTTTACTCGGAAGCCAAGGACGCACAAGCTGACAATCAGTGGGATAAAGCCGCCAAATACCTGGAAAAACTCGAAGCCCGCTACCCCTATGGCCGCTATGCCCAGCAGGCCCAGTTGGAACTGGGCTATGCTTATTGGAAGGCCAATGAGGCCGGCTCCGCTCTAGCGGCCTGCGACCGCTTCATCAAGCTGCATCCCGGCCACCCATCGGTCGATTACGTGTATTACCTGAAGGGCCTGATCAACTTCAACGAAGACTTGGGCATTCTCGGTTTCATCAGCACCCAGGATCCGACCGAACGCGACCCGAAGGCTGCCCGCGAAGCTTTCGACTCGTTCAAGGAACTGGTCACCCGCTTTCCGAACAGCAAGTACACGCCCGACGCCGCCAAGCGCATGAACTACCTGGTCAATGCCCTGGCCTCGCTCGATGTCCACGTGGCACGCTACTACTACAAGCGCGGCGCCTACATCGCCGCTGCCAACCGCGCACAATCGGTGGTCAAGACCTACCCGCAGGCCCCCGCTGTCGAAGAGGCCATGTACATCATGGTCATCAGCTACGACAAACTGGGCGTCACCGAACTGCGCGACGATGCCGAACGCGTGTTGAAGACAAACTTTCCCAACACCGCCTTTTACCGCGATGGTCTCGGCGGCAAGAAAGCCTGGTGGAAACTCTGGTAACCCCCGGAGTCAAACAAGCAAATGCCCGCGCAACGCGGGCATTTTCGTATCAGCCACCCTGTTTTATCGCCAGAACGGCTTGGTTGCGCAAGGTGCGCAACAAGGACAACTCCTTTTCCGGAATAGCGATGCCGCCAGGTTCGTCGCGATCGGCATAGATCAAGGCCACCGGACTCCCCTTGATGTTCAAGGGGAAAAGCACAAATGAATGCGCCGGAACAGCCTTGCGGTACCACTCGGGAATCCGTGCGGCAATCTTCGGATCGTCGATATCTGTGATCAGAATATCGACCCCCTTGGAAGTCGCCGCATGAAAGATGTCCGGCGTGAAGGTCAGCGGAAAACGGAAGGATTTCGCCACCTCGTTGGCATCCGGTCCAAAGCCGAAGCGCCCCAGCATCATCCCGGATTTGGCATCGCGGATGCAGAGCAGGACGCGCTTGAAGCCCATCGCCCGGTACATCGTCTCAAGGATGATGCGCAGGATGTCATTCAGCTTGAAGTCGTCTACCAGCGTGTTGCTGATGTCTTGAATTCCGGCCGCCAGTACAGCCTGGGCATCGACTGCCTCCACCCCGTTACCATTTTCGTCGCCGCCCGGCGCACCGAGCAGTGGGTCACCCTCGCCCAGGCGAGCGCCCTCGACAAAGTCGCCGGTTCCCGGCTCACTGGTAGTTGATGCAGCGCCGCCCGTCGAGAACTGCCGCATCAAGCGACCGAAATGTGTCTGCTGCAGATTCAGATGGATGATGCGAGCAAACTCGGCCACTTCCTCGGTCGAGCGCTTGACTGTCTGAACGAGCTCCCTTTCCTCGAGCGAAACGGCTGCAGCGAAGCGGACCATCACCTTCTTCATTTCGCGATCACGCGCTTCCGGCGTCAGTTGAGCGATGACATCGCACAACTCGTTGGCCATCGCCGACAGTACCTGCAAGCGATCCTCGGTAGTTTCCGGTTTGCGCACCTTGCCGGCATCCAGCTTGCGCATCGAGCCGACGATGACAGACGGGAACCCCCACTGGCGGGCAATGGCGATGCCCATCTCGTCGTAGGATATGCCTAACACCTGGCGCGACGCCTGTTCTTCACTACAGCTCCGCTGCTCCATCACCCGGCGGACTTCGTCCGATTCCTCGGGGAAATAGTATTGAGCCAGCAAGCGCCCCAGACTGTGGAATAGCGCACAGATGAAAGTCTGCTCCAGATCGCGCATCTGGGCAGCGGCGCTGATGTCCTTGGCCAGGATACCGGCCAGGTTGGCGCGCAGGAATTCCTCCTTGAGCTGGGTGATGTTGACCTTGTTCTGCAGGTGCTCGAACAGGAGCACGGTAATGGCGATATTGCGTACCGCCTCGAAGCCGAGAACGATGACTGCACGCGACACAGTGCTGATACTGCCGCCGCCGGCCGGCCGGAAATAGGCCGAATTGACCAGACGCAATATCTTGTTGGTCAGCGCGAAATCCTTGAGGATGGAATTCGACAGCTTGTTGATGCTTTCCGTCTCACTGTTGGCGATCTTGTTGATGGCGCTGACCGACTCCGACAGTGCAGGAAAATCGCTCTTGTGCCGCATCCGGCGCAGCAAAAATTCCAGCGTCGCCTGCCGTAGACCGCCCCCCGCTTCGCCGACCTCGACCTCGGGTTCGAGATAGTCGTCCAGCGCCTCGGCGAACTGTGCGGCGGACTGGTAACGTACCGCCGGATCGCGCGCCAGCGCTTTGTACAAAATTGCACTTAAAGCCTCGTCCACCGCAGCATCGTCGGGCAAGCGCAAATCGTGATCGGTAATCCTGCTGAACACCGTCGACAGCGTTTCGCCACGGAAAGCCCGTTGTCCGCTCAACATCTCGAACAGAATGATCCCGGCCGCAAACACATCGCTACGCGGTGAAAACTCCCGGCTCAGGATGTATTCCGGCGCCATGTAGGTCGGCGTACCGGTCATCCGGTTGCTGCGTTCGCCCGGATCGTCGACGCGCGAAGCAATACCGAAGTCCATGACGCGCGGCATGCCGTTCTCGTCGAGCAGGATGTTCGACGGCTTCAGGTCACGGTGGACGATGCCCATGCGATGCGCGTGCTCGATAGCATCCAGAATGGGACGCAGGATGCCGATAGCCTTCACTGCCGACAACGCCCCGCTCTGCGCCAGGAAGCTCGCCAGGCTTTCGCCAGGCACATATTCAAACACCAGATAGATGTCGCCGCGCTCCTCGCCCGCCTCGTAGATCGGAACGATGTTGGCGTGGCGCAGCTTGCTGACCGTGCGCGCCTCGGTCAGCAATTGCTGGTTCTGTGCCGGGTCGGGTTGTGAAAAATGCAGGGTCTTGATCGCGATCTCGCGTTGCAACTGCGGGTCGAAGCCGAGATAGACGACACTCTGCGCGCCGCGCCCGAGTTCGTCCCTGACTTCGAAGCGACCGATTTTCTTACTCATGTTCCGCTATCCAAAGTAGCCGCGGGATACCGTCGGCGCCGCCAACGACCACCGCGTTCTGCCCATAGTCCTCGCCCAGGGCACTGGCGTCTTCGGGCAAAAGCTCGGGGATGAAGCAACTCTCTTCGACCGGCCAGTCGCCGCCATCGGCCACATTCTCGGCCGCATAAGGTTCGTAGTTGCCTTCGAGCAGATCACATTCCAATTGAGCCTGGCGCTCGGCATTTTCGGTGGCCGACAATCGTTGCGAACCCGGATTGAAAGCCGTCACGACGGCAAAACTCTCGATCGACTCGCCCTCCAGCCAACGGCGCAGCGCCTCGCTCGGCTGGTCGATGCGTAGTTCGCACATCGTGTCCGGCAGGAAAACCCGGTAGGTCGTGGCGCGGTACAGCGCCTCCAGCTCACTCGTCTTCGCCATCAAATTCCACCGTCCCGATCAGTTTCTCGGCATCGCCGGCCGGCAGGGCCTCGACTTCCTTCAGTTTGCGCGAAAGTTGGCGCGTGCGCGTTTCGGCCTTGCTGATGCTGTTGCTCGCTTCGTCGAGTTTCTTCTTGGTATGCGCCAAGGCCTCGCCGAACTTGCCGAACTCGGTCTTCACCGCCCCCAGCACCGCCCATACCTCGGCCGAGCGTTGCTCGATGGCCAGTGTACGGAAGCCCATCTGCAGGCTATTCAACATCGCCGCCAGGGTCGTTGGCCCGGCCAGACTCACCCGGAAATCCCGCTGCAAAGCCTCGGCCAGCCCAGGGCGCCGCAAGGCCTCGGCATACAGCCCCTCGATCGGCAGGTAGAGCACGGCAAAATCGGTGGTATGCGGAGGCGCCACGTATTTCTCGCGGATGCTCTTCGCTTCATTCTTCAAACGCACTTCGATGGCCTTGGCCGCTTCCTCGATGGCGGCCGGCTCCTGCGCATCGAGCAGACGCTGGTAATCCTCGATCGGGAACTTGGCATCGATCGGCAGCCAGACGACAGCGCCGTCATCCTTGCCCGGCAGGCGAATGGCGAAATCGACCCGCTCGCCACTGCCCGGCTTGGTCGCCACGTTGGCGGCAAACTGATCGATGGTCAGCAATTGCTCGAGCAAGGCCGACAACTGCACTTCGCCCCAGGTGCCGCGTGTCTTGACGTTGGTCAGCACGCGCTTGAGGTCACCCACCCCCGTCGCCAGCGACTGCATTTCGCCGAGGCCGCGATGCACCTGCTCCAGGCGCTCGCTAACCAGCTTGAAGGATTCACCAAGACGCTGCTCCAGCGTCGCATGCAGCTTTTCGTCCACCGTACGGCGCATTTCCTCAAGCTTGTTGGCGTTGTCCGTCTGAATCGCTGCCAATCGCCCCTCGACCGCTTGCTTCAGTCGCTCGAAACGCTCGTCGAGCCCGAGCGAGAAACGGTTCAACTCACGGGCAAAAGCCTCCAGGCGTTCGGCCTGCAAGTTACCGAACTGGCCAACCTGGGTCGTCAAGGCCTGGCTCAACATATTGGCTGACTGCGCCCGCTCCTCGCGGTCGCGGAACGATTCCTCGGCATCTTCGCGCCGGCCGCGCGCCAGTTCCTCGCGCAACTCGCGTTCCAGGCGAGCGATCCCTTTTTCCAGCGCTTCCTGCAGATTGCGCAGACGCGCTTCGTCGTCTTGCCGATGATTGCCGCGCAACAGCAAGGCCACCTGCAACAGGATGATCACCACCACGCCGGCCACCACGGCCAGCCCCATCAACTCGCTCATCCCGCCTTACCTCAAAGAAAAATCAACGCGGTTGCCTTTGGCCTTTTCATCGGCCTCGGCCTTTTCCGGCAACAGGAAAACACGCTCCGGCGGCACCTTGCCATTATCGACCAGCCAGGCTTGCACGTTCTCGGCACGTTGCTTTGCCAACTGACGCAAATCCTCGTCGCTCGCCGGCAGGTTGGCCAACATCAGCTTTTCCATTTCCTCGACCGGCAGATCCTTCAACAGACCGATGGCGTTGCGCGGCTTCGGGAACTTGGCTTCGCGATAGGCCCGCGTCAGGTAGGTCTTGTACTCCTCCGGCGCAATTTCAATAGCCTCCAGCGAATTGCCCTCGCCACTCTTGCGCAGATCCTTGAGCTTCTCGGTCTTCATCGCCCGTTCGATGGCAACGCGCTTGACGCCTTCCTTGTCGAGCTCCGGATCGGCCCGCCCGGTAATTTCCAGCTTCAGCGATTGACGCTCGGTCAGCGCTTTAGCCAGCGCCTCCAGCTTCTTGGTCGCTGCATCCGACAGACTTGCGCGGCCGACGGCGAAGTCGATATTCGATAGCTCCTCGCCGCCACCGAACATCGAACCAAGCAGGGCGAATGGAGAGGTCACGGCCTTGACGAAAAGATTGACGATGACACGCACAATCAGCCCACCGACCGAAAACTCCGGATCGTCAAGCGAACCGGAAATGGGGAGGTTGATGTCGATTTCACCGCGATTGTTCTTCAGCAGTGACAGCGCGAGATTGACCGGCAACTTGGTCGCATCCGGGCTTTCGACCTTGTCACCGAAGGTGAACTGGTCGATGAAAACGCGGTTGTCGGCCGATAGCTGGCGATTCTCCAGCTTGTAAGCCAGGTTCATCGACAGTTTGCCCTTCTCGATGGCATAGCCGGCGTATTTACCCGAATAGGGGGAGAAGCCGACCAGATCGACCCCGGTGATGTCAGCCTTGATATCGAGGAAACTCTTCGCGGCGAGCGGATTGAGCTTGCCAACGATCTGCACCGGCGCCGAATTAGCGTAGCTGCCCCGCATGTCGAGATCGGCCACCGTATCGGCCGCCGACGACAGACCATTGACCTTGCCACCCAGCTTCGTGATGTTGACCGTGTAGTTGGGCTTGACGAAGAAATCGGAGAAATTGACCGTTCCGTTCTGCACGGTGATCTTGGCGATCTTGATTGGCGATGGCGCCTTCGCCGGTTCGGCCGAAGCCGCTTTGTTAGCCTCTTCCGGCTTGGCATTGCCGGTTGCAGCCGCTTCCTTGCCTTCCGGCTTCTTGACGATATCGGCGACATTCAGGCGGCCATCCTTGTTCAGGATCAGGCGCGAATAGAAATCGGCCAGCGCAATTTCACCGATATTGATCGCCAGCGGATCGAGGCGGAAATCTACATTGCCGAAATAGAGCGACTTCCACTTCAGGAAATCCGCACTATTGAGCTTGTCCACCGCAACAAAGTCGCCCAGCGTCGCCGAGCCCTTGTAGGCAGCCTTCAACTTGCCATCGGTCATCTGAACGCTGGCTTCACCCTTGTTCGACACTTGGCCACGCGTCAAAGAGATATTCAGGAACTGGCCGAAATAAGGCTCCAGCGGCATCAATGGAATAGCGACCGTTTCGAGCTTGAGGCCGATATCGAGCGGTGACGCCTGCACGCTGCCTGCGATATCCAGGCTGCCCTTGGCGTTGACCTTGCCCTTGATGGCAATTTGGCCTTTTTTGCCCGTTTCGTTGGTCAAGCCTTGGCCTTGCATACTGAAATCTTCGAGTTGCTGCACCGCCGCCGGCTGCGTCGTCTGATCTTCGAAACGGAAGGCCAGCGCTTCCACCGCCAATTTATCCAGCGTGGCTACCCATGGCTTGCCCTCCTTGGCAGCCGGTTGAGTTTCGCCCTTGCTAGCGGACTTCAAGGCTGGCGGATTCAGCCAATCGATTTCACCAGCCCTGTTGCGCAACATGCGCACATGGGTTCCCTGGTTGATCATTTCGCCGATTTCGACCCGGTGGGCCGGCAGGTCTACACGGATATCCTTCAAGGCCATCTTTTCGATTTTCAGACGTTCGCCCATATCGATTTGATAGCTGATCGCATGGATTTTGATCGGCTTGCTCAGCGAACCGTCAACCGGGCCGACAGCTACATGCAGTTGGCTCAGTTCTCCGGCAAGCGTGTTTGTCCTCGATTCATCCCGCCAGCGCAACACGCCATGGTCGAGCACAAACTCGCCAAGAGACCATTGCACCGCCGGCCCGGTATCGGGCTTACTCGGTGCTTTTGTGGCCGGCGCCTGTCCCTTGCTCATACGCTCAAGGACACGCAGGACATTCAACTCGCCTTGGCGATCAACGTTCGCGCTGAATTCCGGTGCATCCAGTGCCACCCGTTGGATGGCAAACTGACGATTGAACGGATCGACCTTGTCGAGTTCCACATCGAGCCGCTTCCAGCCCAATAGATGGGCACCGTTGCTTTCATTGATACCAAGGCCGGAAACATGCAGCGCGCCAACGATGGCCAAGGAGAATGTGCCGTCCTGCACTTCCTTGAAACTGGCCTTCAATTCGGAATCGACCAATCCTGAGGCGATACGGATCGGAAAACTATCCGGCAAGTAGGCCTGAATACCCGTCAGATCGAAGCGATCGAGATCGAGATCCAGCTCGCTCTCATGCATCTGGGCGAACGGTTTGCTGCGCCCTTTCAGGGCTAGGGCAGAACCATCGATATTGGCCGAAAAAGCTGGCTGAACCAGTACTTCTGCCTGATACGGCAGGCTTGATACGAAAGGTAAGGACAAATTGACGTCAGAAACCTTGTGCACTCTGCCCTTCGGCTGGTCGTCGAATTCAATCCGCGCATCGACCAACTGAATGTTGTTCAGCGAGAACCTTGGCGTGCCGCTATCCGGTTCGTCTTTCGGCTGCATCCACTTATCGAGCAGATCGGAGATGTCATAGCGCCCCTCGCCCAGATGCGCCACGGCAAGTCGCAAGCCCTGCAAGCGTATTTCGTCGATAACGACAGCAAATTTGAACAGCGAAGCCGATGACAGATTGACGTAAAGCTCGTCGAACCCGGCTGACTCCTTACCTGCCTTGTCGCGGATTGCCAAGCCGCTGATGCGAACCGACAAGGCATAGGGATTGACGTCAATGCGCTCGACGCTGACGTCGCGATTCAGTTGTTCCGAAGCGACGGACAACAATACGGATTTCAATATCGGCGGGCCGGCGAAATAGCCGAACAAACCGAAAGCCAACAGAAAACCGCCAAACCATTTGGCAAAGCGATGTGTTTTGCTCGACTTGAACATAGCGTTGAAACGCGATGCCACCACAAATCGAATATTCTTGTGCTCAGCCATGATAATCTAGTGCCAAAAGCCCACAGGCTAATGAATTTAGCACATTGCACACCATTTATCGCATTTAGCAACACCATGAACCTGCGTTGGATCATTGATGACATCGGCGAAATCCTCGCCGAATTTAAGCGAGCACAGACCTGGCTGATCATTGGCCTGATCGTCTTTTTCGGCTGGCTGACCTATCTGGTCGCAACCTATGCCTTCCGTACCGATGCCATCCTGATCTTCCTGCATCGCACGGCCGGATCGTGCCGGGAGCTGACCAACGGCATCATCATTTTCCTGTTCTGCGGCATGATCTTCTTCATGCTGACGGCTCTATTGATGCTTGGCGAATTTCAACGTTATTTCGAGTACAAGGAACACCACGCTCACGTCCAGGCGCAGAAGGCCTTGTGGTGGGGTATCGGTTGGACATGCGCCTCAGTAGGCATCGTCGTTTCAGCCCTGGTCTTCTTCGACAGATTCTGCCGATAACAAACCAAGCCGGCCGTTCGTTTGCGAAATCATGAAAATTCTCATCGTCGAAGATAGCCGGACCAATCTGCAGATTCTGACCCAGTACGTTCAGCGCCTCGGCGCCGAGGTCGTTCAGGCGACGAACGGGCATGAAGGCATCGACATTTTCCAGCGTGAGCAACCGGATATCGTCTTGCTTGACATCGTCCTGCCCGATATCGACGGTTTCAGCGTCGCCCAACGAATCCGCGCCCTGGAAAGCCAGGGCAACTGGGCACCGATCATCTTCCTGTCCTCGCTCGACAAGGACGAAGACATTGAAAAAGGTATCGCCGCCGGCGGCGACGATTATCTGCTCAAGCCGGTCAGCGAAGTCGTGCTCGGCGCCAAGATCCGCGCCATGCAGCGCATTGTCCAGATGCGCACATCGCTGGTCGTCATGGCCAAAAAACTCGACCGGGCAAATGCCGAACTGCGTCGTCTGTCAGCCAGCGATGGACTGACTGGCATCGCCAACCGTCGTTTTTTCGACGAGGCGATCAGTCGCGAATGGCGACGGGCGCGCCGCCTCTCCGCCAGCGTGGCGCTGATCATGTGCGACGTCGACTATTTCAAGCTTTATAACGACACCTACGGACACCAGGCCGGCGACGACTGCCTGCGTCGCGTCGCGGCGACCATCCAAAAGTTCATGGAACGTGCCACCGACGTCGCCGCCCGCTATGGCGGTGAGGAATTCGCCATCGTCCTGCCGGAAACAACCATCGGCGGCGCCCTGTTCATCGCCGAGAAAATCCGCCACGCCATCCACGACCTGAATCTGACGCATGATGCTTCCCCATTCGGCAAGGTCACCATCAGCATGGGCATCGCCTCGACCATTCCCGGAGTCGACAATCCTTACGACGACGTGATCCAGGCCGCCGACCGGGCGCTTTATCAAGCCAAACACGAAGGGCGTGACCGTGTCTGCCGTGCCGACGCCATTCCCTCGCACTGAACCATGATGCAAACCCGTCTGACCATCATGATCGTCGACGACAACGACATGATGCGTAGCATCCTGCGCGGCATGCTGCGCGGCGAACAGTACGACGTCGTCGGCGAAGCGCGTAACGGCGTTGCTGCTGTCGAAATGGCCGAACGCACAAAGCCGGACATCATCTGCATGGATGTCCTGATGCCGGAACTGGACGGCATCCACGCCATGTCCCAGATTAAGGCCCAGCGTCCGGAAACGGCCTTCGTCATGATCACCGGCAATGCCGATCCGGAAACCGTTCAGCAGTCGATCGAGAACGGTGCCGCCGGTTTCATCGTCAAACCCTTCAACGCCGCGCGCGTGCTCGACACGCTGGAAAAAGTCGGCAATCGCTTGCGCCAGAAGGCCGGCTAGAAGACGTTCCGCCAGGCACGCAGCGCCGCGAAAATTGCCGTTTTTGAGCTGTCCACCGCAGCATGCTGCATGGCGGCATCAATGACCGCCGGTTCACGGCAGCGCAGGAAGGGATTGGTCGCCTTTTCCTCGGCCAAAGTAGACGGCACGCTGGGTAAACCCGCCGCTCGCAACTTCGCCACCTTGGCCGACCTGGCCTGCAAAGCCGGGCTTTCCGGCTCGACAGCGCAGGCAAAGCGCAGGTTCATCTCGGTGTATTCGTGCGCGCAAAAGATCCGCGTCTCGTCCGGCAATGCGGCAATGGCATCGAGCGACGCCGACATCTGTTCCGGTGTCCCCTCGAACAGACGGCCGCAACCGGCACCGAACAGGGTGTCGCCGCAGAACAAGGCACCGGGTGCATGGTAGGCAAGGTGGCCACGCGTGTGGCCGGGCACGGCCATCACTTCGACCGCACAGCCCAGCACATCGATCCTCTCGCCACCTGACAAAGAGCGGGTTCGGCCTGTGATAGACTCGTCAGCCGGGGCGTAGACCTCGGGTTGCCAGCGTTCGACCAGTTCGGCCACGCCGCCCTGATGGTCGGCGTGATGGTGGGTGATCAGGATACCCTCCAGCGTCAGGCCGTCGGCGGCCAGCCTCGCTTCGACCGGGGCGGCATCGCCCGGGTCGACGACGAACGCACGGCGTCCCTGGGTCAGCAGCCAGATGTAATTGTCCTTGAAGGCGGGAATGAACGAGATTTCAAACATGCCGGAACTATCGAGCGCCAAGCCCCGGATGTCAATTCCCGGACTCGATGCCTGGCTCGCCTCGCCGCAAGGGCAATATGTTTTGGCCTGGGAACAGCGCCAGGTCGACGATGCGGTGGCCGATATCTTCGGCTTCAACGCCCTGCAGATCGGCCTGCCGCAATGCGACTTCCTGCGCGCCAACCGCATTCCGCTGCGCCAGCGCGCCTGCCAGGATCCGTTGGCCGATGTCCAGTGCGAGCTCACCGCCCTGCCCTTCGCCTCGCACAGTACTGACCTGATCGTCCTGCCGCACGTCCTCGAATTCGCCGGCGACCCACATCAGGTTCTGCGCGAAGTCGAACGCGTCCTGATTCCGGAAGGGCAACTCCTCGTCCTCGGCTTCAATCCCTGGTCACTGTGGGGACTGAAGCGCCATCGCGGACAGCGCGAAACCTTTCCGTGGAATGGTAGCTATCTGTCGCTCCCTCGGCTGAAGGATTGGCTGCAATTGCTCGGTTTCGAGGTCGATCGCGGCACGCTGGGCTGCTACGCGCCCCCATTTGAACACTCGCAGTGGCTACGGCGCTGGCAGCCGATGGAAAATGCCGGTCGGCGCTGGTGGAATTTTTCCGGTGCCGTCTATATGCTGCGCGCCGTAAAGCGCACCCACGGCATGCGCCTGATCACCCCAAAATGGAAGAAAATGCCGGCCCGCGCCAAAGCGCTACGGCCGATCGCACAAAAGCAAACCCATGAGCAGCACTGAACAAGTCGAAATATTCACCGACGGCGCCTGCCGCGGCAATCCCGGTCCTGGCGGCTGGGGCGTAATCCTGCGTCTTGGTCCGCACGAGAAGGAACTGTGGGGCGGCGAAGCCGACACCACCAACAACCGCATGGAGCTGACTGCAGCCATCCGCGGCCTGGAAGCCATGAAGCGGCCAATCGCCGGCAAGGTCTATACCGATTCGCAATATGTGCTGAAAGGCATCAGCGAATGGATCCACGGCTGGAAACGCAACGGCTGGAAGACCTCGGACAAGAAGCCGGTCAAGAACGCCGACCTGTGGCAGGTGCTGGACGGCCTCGCGCGCCAGCACAAGCTGGAGTGGATCTGGGTCAAGGGCCACGCCGGCCATCCGGAAAACGAACGCGCTGATGCCCTGGCCAATCGTGGCATCGACGAATTGAAACCCGCCCGCAAGGAAACGGCATGAGACAGATTGTCCTCGATACCGAAACTACCGGTCTCGACCCGCGCCAGGGCCACCGCATCATCGAAGTGGCCTGCATCGAACTGGTCAATCGCCGTCTGACCGGCCATCACCTGCACAAATACGTTCACCCTGAGCGCGACATCGACGAAGGCGCCCAGGCGGTGCACGGCATCACTCTCGAATTCCTGGCCGACAAGCCGAAGTTCGCCGACATCGTCGATGAGTTCCTCGAATTCATCAACGGCGCCGAGCTGATCATCCACAACGCGCCCTTCGACATCGGCTTTCTCAATGCCGAGCTAGACCGCCTCGGCCGTGTGCCGGTCGGCACCATCTGCAACGGCGTTATCGATACCTTGAAGATGGCCAAGGAAATCCATCCGGGCAAGCGCAACAGCCTGGATGCCCTGTGCGAACGCTACGAGATCGACAATTCGAGCCGGACGCTGCACGGCGCCCTGCTCGATACCGAACTGCTGGCCGACGTTTACCTGGCCATGACGCGCGGCCAGAACTCGCTGATGATCGAGCAGGACGAAGCGCCCCGCCCGCAGATCGGCGCCGACGGCCAGGTGCGGCAGCGCAAGCCGCTGCTCGTGCGCCGCGCCAGCGAAGAAGAGCTGGCCGAGCACAACCGCGTGCTCGCCGCCATCGACAAGGAGTCCAAAGGCGCCTGCCTATGGCTGCCCAAGCCGGAAACCGAAACCGCCGCCTGACACCATGCTGCCCATCACGCTCTTCCTGTGGATTGCCAGCGAGATCGCCATCTACCTGGCCATCGGCCGCTTCGCCTTCAAGGCCGACTGGGCTTATGTCACAGCTGGCACCATTGGCGGCCTGCTTGGCGTGCGCGCCAGCATCAACATGGTGACCTGGATGTTCGGCATGATTTTCGCCTCTCCCGCACCACGCCTCGGCTTCGCCCGCACGGCCCGCCTGATGCTGGCCGAGTACGGCGCCTTCCTGCTCACCTTCGTCCTGGTCATTCCCTTCGAACGGCTGTGGATGCCGGCTGACCGCCTGCCGCCCGCCAAGCTGCCCATCGTCCTCGTGCATGGCTATGGCTGCAGCCGCGGCGTCTGGTGGCTGCTCCGTCGCCGCCTGGAAAAGGCCGGCCATGTCGTGGCCAGCGTCAGTCTCTTCCCGCCCTACACCAGCATGGGCAAATTGGTTCCGCAGCTGCGCGAACGTATCGAACAGGTTTGCGCCACCACCGGCGCCAGCCAAGTAGTGCTGGTCGGCCATAGCATGGGTGGTCTGATCGCCCGCTCCTACCTGGCCCGCCACGGCAACGAGCGGGTTGCCCGCCTGATCACGCTGGCCACGCCGCATGCCGGTACCGAACTGGCCCGCATCGGCTTCGGCCAGAACGCCCGCGAAATGACCCCGGGCTCGCTCTGGCTGTCCGATATGAACGCTGAAAAGCTGCCGGTACCCGCCATTGCCCTGCGCAATGCCTACGACAACTACGTCATGCCGCAGGATAACCAGCGACTCGACGGCTCCCGCGATATCGAAATGCCTGCCATCGGCCACCTCGCCATGCTTTATGATCAACGCATTGCACAAATGCTGATCGACCTGCTCGCCAGAAAACCCTCATGAACATTCCCGATTCCGCCCGCGCCCAGGCGCAGGATCTGCTCGATTTCATCGACGCCAGCCCCAGTCCCTGGCACGCCGTCGCCACCGCCGAACAACGCCTGCAGGCCGCCGGCTTCAGCCGCCTGGCCGAGACCGAGCGCTGGGCCATCGCTCCCGGCGGCAAGCACTATGTCGTGCGCGGCGGCTCGTCGATCATTGCCTTCGTCATCGGCAGCGAGACCCCGGCCGAGGCCGGCCTGACGATGATCGGCGCCCATACCGATTCGCCGGGCCTGCGCATCAAGCCGAAACCGGCCGAGGAAAACGCCGGCATGATCCGCTTGGGCGTCGAAGTCTATGGCGGCCCCATCCTTGCCACCTTCGCCGACCGCGACCTGTCGCTGGCCGGCCGCGTCAATGTGCGTACCGCCAACGGCTTCGCCACCCAGCTGCTGCGTTTCGATACGCCGCTACTGCGCCTGCCCAATCTGGCCATCCACATGAACCGCGAGGTCAATGAGAGTGGCCTGAAATTCAACAAGCAGACGGAGCTGCCCTTGCTGCTCGGCGTGGCCGACGACAGTAAGGCCGAGGAGCGCTTCCGCGCCCCGATCGCCGCTGCGCTCGATGTCGCGCCGGACGATTTGCTGACCTGGGAACTCGCCGCCTACGACACGCAAAAAGGCGCTTGTTGGGGTGTGCACCGCGAGTTTCTGGCCGACAGCCAGCTCGACAACCTGGCGTCCTGCCACGCTGCACTGAGCGCCCTGCTCGCCGTGCCGGCACCACGCCGCACGGCGCTGGTGGCCCTGTTCGATCACGAGGAAGTCGGCTCGGAGAGCGCCGTCGGCGCCGGTGGCAGCTTCGTCGGCGATGTGCTCGCCCGGCTGGCCAATGCGCAGGGGCTGGATGCCGAGGATCAGCGCCGGCAATTGGCCAACAGCTTCTTCATCAGCGCCGACATGGCCCACGGCTGGCATCCGAATTTCCCGGCGGCCTACGAGCCCTGCCACCGCGCCCTGGTCAATGCCGGGCCGGTCATCAAGAGCAATGCCAACCAGCGTTACAGCACCGGCGCCGAAAGCGCGGCGCGCTTCATGGCCATCTGCGAGCGAGCTGGCGTGCCCTGCCAGCAGTATGCCCACCGCACCGACCTCGGCTGCGGCAGCACCATCGGCCCCATCGTCGCGTCAAGACTGGGCATCCCGGCAGTCGATGTCGGCAACCCGATGTGGGCCATGCACAGCATCCGCGAGAGTGCCGGCGTGCTCGACCACGGCTATATGATCGCTGCGATGACGGAGGCCTTCCATGGTTGAATCCTGGTCCGACGCGACTGCGCTGGCCGTCGGTACCGGCGTGCTGGCCTGGCTGTCGCGCAAGGCACTGGCCCGCCCCGGCAGCCACGGTTTCTATCGATTTTTCTCCTGGGAAGCAATCCTGGCGCTGGTCGTACTGAATCGCGAAATCTGGGGCGAACAACCATTCACCCCGCACCAGATGACCTCCTGGGTGCTGATGCTGATCAGCATCGGGCTGGCCATCACCGGGGTGGTCACCCTCAAGTCCCAGGGCAAACCCGGCGAACAGCGCAATGATGGCTCGTTCTACGAGTTCGAGAAAACGACGCAACTGGTGAGCAGTGGCATCTTCGGCTATATCCGCCATCCCATGTACACCTCGTTGCTGGCGCTGACCTGGGGAGCTTTCTTCCAGGATCCGAGCTGGCTGGGTGCCTGTATCGCGGCTGCCGGGACGATTTGTCTGCTGCTCACCGCCCTGACCGATGAGAAGGAATGCCTCGCCTATTTTGGCGAGCCCTACGCCGACTACATGCGCCGCACCCGGCGCTTCGTGCCCTACCTATTCTGACTCGGCCTTCGTGCCCATGATCTCGTTGCAGGTCGCCCGGCCGAAGGCCTCGGCCTTCTTCGGGCTGGAAATCTGCGGTTCTTCGTAGATACGACGGATGATGAAGTTGGTGACGCGCGGCCCGTTGCTGCCATCTTCCTCGAACAGTTTCATCGGCTGCCCGCGCTCACGGTTGTAGAAGGCTTGCAGCGCGTGGTCGCGCACCCGTTCGCAGAAACGTACCTTCTGCGCATCCGGCATGTCATCCGGCACCATGCCGGCATGGCCGCCGTGAGCAAGACAAGTGCCGCTCAGCAGCACGGCACTGACTGCAATCAGATATCGCTTCATTCCTTGGGCTCCTGTATCGAAGTCAGATAGGCCAGGATGTCCTGAACATCCTTCTCCTTCAGGCCGTTGAGCACGCCAACGACACCATCCTCGTCGTGCGGACGGTCGCCTTTCAGGAAGAGATCGACCTGGCGCTTCAGGTAATTGGTGTATTGCCCGACCAGCATCGGGAACATGCCGCGCCCCTTGCCCGCCTTGCCATGGCAGGCGGCACACTGCTTCTGGTAAAGCTTGCCACCGTTGTCGATGTCGCCTTCGGCACGCGGAATGATCATCACCTTGTCGACCATTAGCAGACGGGTCAGCGCATCCTCGTTGCCCTTGAACTCGGGCATTTTGGTCGGCAGTTCGACGCCGTTGAGATAGGCGGCGATATCCTTGATGTCTTCGTCCGACAGTTCGCGTTCCTGCGTGTAGGGGAACATCGGAATGTTAACCCGGGTACGCGCCCGGAAGCTTCTCAGCTGGCTTTCGATATGCTTGATCTGCTGGCCGGCAATGCGCGGGTATTCGCCCTTCTTGCCACCCTGGCCAAATTCGCCGTGGCAGGCAGCGCACGTCCCGTTGATTTCCTTGCCTTTTTCAATGTCCACCGCAGCAGCCGGCAAACTGGCGAAGGCGGCCGCCAGCAACAGGTAGCGGATAGAAGCGAAAGGCATCGGCAAAACTCCAGGCAGAAATCGAGGTGCGGCGAATTGTCGCATCGTCTGGCTGGCCGAAAATTGACACAAATCACGCATAATTCCGCCCATGTCGTTTTGCCCCGCCTGCCTCGAAGAAGGTCCCGAGCATCTGCCCAACCTGCGCCGCCTGGTGGCGAGTCGCTGGATCGTTCTCGGCTGTCTGGCGCTGGCCGTATTGTTCGTTCCCGAATTTCTCGGCATTCCCCTGCCACGCGGCCCTTTACTCGGCATCGTCGCCGTCACGACGGTGCTGAATACGCTGGCCTGGTGGCGCCTGCGCACCGCCAGCGCAGCCAGCCCGCTCGAACTGTTCAGCCAATTGCTGATCGACATGGCCGCCCTCGGCGCCATCGTCTTCTTCAGCGGTGGCGCGGCCAATCCACTGGTTTCGTTGCTCCTGCCGCCGGTCGCCATCGCTGCCCTGACCCTGCCAGGCTTGCTCGTCGCCGCCATCGCCGGCGTGGCGATCGGTGCCTATTCGCTACTCATGCTTATTTACGTCCCGCTCCCCATTGGCGACGCCAGCCGGGCCACGCAACTACACCTGATCGGCATGTGGCTGATCTTCGTCGTGTCGACCCTCCTGGTCAGCTGGCTGATCGTGCGCATGATGCGCCTGGTGCGCGAGCGCGACGCGGCGCTCGCCGCTGCCCGCGAACAAAGCCTGCGCGACGAGCGGGTCATGGCCCTGGGCACCCTGGCTGCCGGTGCTGCCCATGAACTCGGCACGCCGCTCGCCACCATGGCCTTGCTCGCCGGCGAACTAGCCAATGACCCCGCCTTGACTGAGCCAGTACGCGAAGACATCGCCCTGTTGCGGCAGCAAATCGGCGTCTGCAAGGAAATCATCACCGGCCTGTCGCGCCGCGCTGGCGCCGAGCGCCTGGAAAATACGCCGGTGCAGCCGGCCGACCGCTGGCTGGACAGCGTGCGCCAGCATTGGCATGCCGTCCGTCCGCAGGCCAGCAGCCGGCTGATTCTGGGAAGCGACGGGGTACCGCCCGAGATTGTGGCCGACCCGCGTCTGGAACAGGCTCTCCTCAACCTGCTCAACAACGCCGCCAACGCCAGCCCGGCGCCGCTCGAAATCCGCCTGGCCTGGGGCGCCGGCACCCTGGGCATTGCCATTCGCGACCGTGGCCCCGGCTTTCCGCCCGACGTTCTGGCCAAGGCCGGACAAACCAGCTTCCCCGCCCATGCGGCCGGCAGCGGCATCGGTCTGATGCTGACCCGTAGCGCCGTCGAACAATTGGGCGGCAAGCTGCTCCTGAGCAACCCCGAAGACGGCGGCGCGCTCGCCCAAATCGAACTACCGTTGAACCGCCCATGAACGAACTCACCCTGGTCATCGACGACGATCCGAGTTTCAACGCCATCCTTGTCCGCACGCTGGAACGGCGCGGCCATCCGGCCCGCGGCGTGACCGAAGCGGCAGCCGCCGTCGAGGCATTGCGCGAGAGCGGAGCGAGTCGTGTCGTACTCGACCTCAATCTGAACGGCCAATCGGGCCTGGCGCTGATCCCGCAACTGCTTGCCGTCGATCCCGACTGCAAGATCGTCGTGCTGACCGGCTACGCCAGCATCGCCACCGCGGTCGATGCCGTGAAGCTGGGCGCCATCCAGTACCTGGCCAAGCCGGTCGAGATCGAAGCCATCCTCAGCGCCTTCGACGACGACGGCAGCCCCGACTTCGACGTCCCGGTCTCGGACGAGCCGCTATCGGTCGATCGCCTGGAATGGGAACACATTCAGCGCGTATTGAATGAGAACGAAGGCAACATCTCGGCCACGGCCCGCGCCCTCAAAATGCACCGGCGCACACTACAGCGCAAACTCTCCAAGCGTCCGGTCAAGACCTGATTTTTGCCTTTTTCGGGCAGTGCACCGCAGCAGTCGGCTTGACGGTGCGCGCAGTGCGACAATATGTCGCACATCGGCTGCGAGCAAAATCGGTAGGATGGCACCATCGCCGAAGGGGAGAGCGCGCCATGAACCAGAAACCACAAACACAAAACCAGCCGGAAATGGCTTCCTTGCTGCTTGGCGCCGGGTTTGCCCTGGCCTCCCTGATCATCCTGCCAGCCGTCGCCCAGCGCGTCGGGCTCGGTTCCAGCGTGACCATCGCGCTGCGCGGTGCCTTGATGCGGGCAGCGAACCGTTTTTGACCTAGGCCAACTTATCGCATCGTCAATCAAGGCAGACTGTAGTCTGCCTTTTGTTTTTCCCGACCATGAAAAAGATCGCAATATTCGCCCTGGCTCTGCTCGCCGCGCTGCTCTCGGCCTGCCAGCCGGCACGCGACCCGAAGTTGCCGCAGGGTGCCGATTTCGTGCTGCAGACTGCCGACGGCCCGCTCGATTCGAAGAGCCTGCGCGGCAAGGTGATGCTGGTCTATTTCGGCTACACCCATTGTCCTGATATCTGCCCGGCCTCGCTGGCGGCTGGTGGTCAGGCGCTGAAGACACTGTCGGCCGACGAGCGCAAGCGGGTCAAACTGATCATGATTTCAGTCGATCCAGAGCGCGACAGCGTCGAACACCTGAAGCAATACACGGCATTCTTCCATCCGGAAATGCTCGGCGCCACCGGCTCGCCGCAGGAAATCGCCACACTGGCCCAGGCCTATGGCGCCGGGTATCTGAAACAGGCGGCCAAGGCCGATGGTAGCTATGCCGTCGATCACACGACTGCGACTTACGTCGTCGGCCCGGATGGCAAGCTGGCGCAAGTGATCGAACTGAATGCCGGTAGCGAAGCCATCGTCACCGCTGTCCGCAAGCTGCTGTGATGCGTCCCTCCACCCTGGCGCTTAGCTTGCTGTTGGCATTGAGTTGCGCCTTTCTGCTGGTTTTTGCCCTCTTTTCGCCGTCCACCGCAGCAGTCTCGGCGCAACTTGCTGACAAACGCGCGCTGGTGGCCCAATACGGACTGACCGACCTCGCGCTCTTTACCGAGGCTCGCTACACGCGCCACCCCAGCCAGGCCGACCTGCATTCCGCCTTTCAGGATCACCCTGGCGCCTTCGAGCACTTCCCGACCGGCTCCCTGTTGCCTCCCCGCTCCCTTCCCCTGAACCGCCATGCGCATCTGGCTAGAAAAACAACGACACCTGATTGATTTCACGCTGGCCTCGCTGGCCCGGCGCAAGACGAAGAACATCGGCCTGCTGCTGGCCTACACGCTGCTCGTCTTCGTGCTGGCCTCGCTGACTTTGTTCACCCACGCGCTACGCACCGAAGCGAGCTTCGTCCTGGCCGGTTCGCCCGAAGTCATCCTGCAGCGCATGGTGGCGGGGCGCCACGACCTGATCCCGCCCGGCTACCTTGAGCGCATCGGCCGCATCCGCGGCGTGCAAAAAAAGGAGGGTCGGCTCTGGGGCTACTATTACGACCCGGTCGTCAATGCCAACTACACCTTCATGGCCCGCCCAGCCGCCGAAGTCGGTGACGGACGGCTCATGGTCGGCAACGCCATCGCCCGCGAACGTGGTCTGGCACCGGGCAACACCATTTCTTTCCGCTCCTACTCCGGAAAACTGTTCAGCTTCGAGCTTGCTGCCGTATTGTCGCCAGACGCCGAACTACTGTCGGCCGACCTCGTACTGCTATCAGAAAACGACTTCCGCCGCTTCTTCGAATATCCCGAAGGGCATTACACCGACATCGCCCTGTCGGTGGCCAATCCGCAGGAAGTGCGCAACATCGCTGCCAAGCTGTCGTCCGCCCTGCCCGACTCGCGCCCCATCCTGCGCGACGAGGTGTTGCGCACCTACCAGAGCCTGTTCGACTGGCGTGAAGGCATTGTCCTGACGGTGCTGGCCGGTGCCATCCTGGCCTTCGTCATTCTCGCCTGGGAAAAAGCCTCCGGCCTGTCTGCCGAGGAGAAGCGGGAAATCGGCATCCTCAAGGCCGTCGGCTGGGAAACCGGCGACGTGATCCGCATGAAGCTGTGGGAAGGCTTGATGATCTCGCTGACCGCCTTCCTGGTCGGTAGCCTCGCCGCCTATGTGCACGTCTTCCACTTCGGCGCGCCCATCTTTGAACCGGTGCTCAAGGGCTGGTCGGTGCTCTACCCGAAATTCACCCTGGTCCCGGTGGTCGATGGCCTGCAGATTGCCACGCTGTTTTTCTTCACGGTCTTCCCCTACACGGCAGCCGTGCTGGTGCCGATCTGGCGGGCCGCGATTACCGATCCGGATGCGGTGATGCGATGATCGAACTCTCGAATATCAAGAAGGCCTTCAACCAGAGCCAGCCCAACGAATTCTGGGCGCTGCACGGCATCGACCTGAGCATCGAGGCCGGCAAGGTCACCGCTTTCCGCGGCCCCAGCGGCTCGGGCAAGACCACCCTACTGACCATCGTCGGCTGTCTCAGCCGGCCGACCAGCGGCCGCGTGCGCTTCAAGGGCGAGGACATTTCCGGCCTGCCGGAGCGCTTCCTGACCGGTATCCGCCGGCAGAGCTTCGGTTTCATCTTCCAGCAGTTCAATCTGATCAAGGGCCTGTCGGCGCTCGACAATGTCATCCTGCCCGGCATGCCGACCGGCCAGGCACGCCACACCCTGTTGGCGCGCGCCGATGAACTGCTCGAGCAGTTGAAACTGGGTCACCGCAAGCAAGCCCGGGTCGAGTGGCTGTCCGGCGGCGAGCAGCAGCGCGTCGCCATCGCCCGCGCCCTGATCAACGATCCGGAAGTCATCATCGCCGACGAACCGACGGCCAATCTCGACACTGCCTTGTCGAAGGAATTCATGGCCATCCTCGAAGGCTTCACCAGCGCCGGCAAGACCGTGCTGCTGACCAGCCACGATCCGCTGGTCGTCGAATCGAGCGCCGTACATCGCGTGGTCGGCATGCGCGACGGCCGGCTGACCGAAGACTGATGCTCTTCCAGCCAGCCATCATCGCCCTGCTGCTGGCCGCCGGCCTGGCGGTGATCATGCTCGCCGGCGCAGCGCCCTTCGCCATACAGGTCATCCGCCACTGGGACATTCACAGCGGCTCGGAGCGCCAGCTAATGCTGGAGCGGCGCACCTACCTGTTCTCAACCCTGCTCTCCTTCGTCATGCTCGCCCAGCTGGCAGCACTGATGCTCTTCGTTTTCAACGCCGACCGCTTGTCGGCGATGTTCGTCGGCGCCATGTGCGCCGTCGGCACGCTGAACGTCAACGCTTGGGGCTTCCCGTCGCTGATCACGCAGATCGCCGTATTTTTTCTGGCCGCCATGTGGCTGGCGATCAACCATGTCGACACCATCGCCCGCGATTACCCGCTGGTACGCGTGAAGTACGCACTGTTGCTGCTGTTGTTGCCGGTGCTGGCGGCCAATTTCTGGATCGAACTGCAGTATTTTCTCGGCCTCAAGGCCAATGTGATCACCTCGTGCTGCGGCAGCCTGTTCTCCGGCGAAGGCAAGACCATCGCCGCCGAAGCCTCGGGACTGGAACCCCAGCCAGCACTCGCACTGTTCTACGCCGGACTGGCCGCCGCCATCGGCACCTCGCTCTGGCATTGGCGACGGGCCAGCCGCCTTAGCGGCTACCTCACGCTGGCGACCAGCGCCACCGGTTTCGCCGTGGCCATCGTTGGCGTACTGTCCTTCGTCTCGCTCTACATCTACGAGCATCCGCACCATCACTGCCCGTTCTGCATCCTGAAACCGGAATACGACTATCAGGGCTACGCCCTCTACTTGCCGCTCTTCATCGCCACCGCTGCCGGCCTCGGCGCCGGGGCGATGCAGCCCTTCGCCCGCATCACCAGCCTACGTCAGGAGTTACCGCGCGTTTCGGCCCGACTGGCCGGTCTGGCGGCTGCCGGCTACACTGCGTTTGCCCTTTTGGCGACCTGGTTTGTGCTGCATTCCAACCTGATCCTGATCGAACACTGACATGCGCCTGCTTTCCGCTCTGTTCTTCACCCTGCTGCTTGCCGCCTGCGGCCAGGAGACCCCCAAGGCCAACATCAATATCGGCAGCATCGCGCCCACGTTCCAGACCTTCCGCGTCGATGGCGCGGCCGAGCATTTTCCCGCCGCCTATGTCGGCAAACCGCTGGTCATCCGTTTCTGGGCTGACTGGTGCAAATACTGCGAAGGAGAGATGAAAGCCATCGAAGCGGTCTATCAACGGCACAAGGACAAGGGCCTGACGGTGCTGGCGATCAATGCCGGACAAGACAAGCCAACCATCGATGCTTTCATCCGTAAGATCGGCGTCACCTACCCGGCACTGCTTGACGAGAACTCGGCCATTGCCAGAAGCTACGGCGTGGTGGGTCTGCCGACCACCTTCTTCATCGACGCCAAGGGCATCGTCCGTGCCAAGCTGATCGGCGAGGCCGACGAGGCCACCTTCGAACGCCACGCCCTGGAACTGCTGAAATGAGCGAGAACAAGGCCTGCGACCTGTGCGGTCTGGATGTCGGGCTCAAGCCCTTCACGCTGAACACGCCGGACAGGATTTACCAGTTTTGCTGCGAGGGTTGCCGCGGTATTTACGAGATGTTGCATGACATCAAGGAAACCCCGCCGGCAAACGGGGATAATCCGGCCAAGGATTCTTGAAAGGAAAGATCATGATGACCGAAGAAATGATGAAGCAGATGCCGCACATGATGGGGCAAGCCGGCCAGATGATGAGCCACCCGATGGCCACCGGCGCGATGATGGCCGCGACCGGCCTGGCCGCCAGCAAAAGCCTGGTTGGCAAGGCGGTGCTGCGCAGCCCGCTCGGTTTGCTGGCCGTCGGTGCGGTAGGCGGCATCGCGGCGGGTTTCCTGCTGTTCAAGTATCAGAAGGAAATCATCGAAGGCCTGTCGAAAGTGACCGGCATGAGCAAGGACTTCGCGCTGCACCAGAAGGAAAACCTGAACGACCTGATGGCGACGGCCGAAGAAAAACTGGAAGGCCGTACCACGCCGCTGGCACCGGCTGCCGAGCCAACGCCGACTGCCTGAGGAGGCCATCATGGCGAATGCCGCCCAACTGGCCGACCGGATTGTCGTCATCCATCGCGAACCGGGCTATCTGCGCCTGGAATTGCCGGGCGAATTGTGCAACCTCGATCTGGCGGCCGACATCGAAGCCGGCCTCAAAACCCTGGCCGGCATCGGCACTGCTGCGGTGGACACCGGCTGGAAGCGAATTTCCATTCGTTACGATGCAACGTCCCTGACCACGGCCCAGGTCGCCCGCCAGCTATTTGACGTCATCGACGCCTTGCCTGAAGGCGACGCAGCAACGCAAGAAGCCCCTGCCGACACCACGGCAAACGGCGGATTTCTCGACCAGGGAATCCAGCCGGTGCTCGACAAGATCAAGTCCGCCATCATTCCGCCCGGCGAGCCGCCAGCCGACTCCATGCGCGCCCGCTTTCAGCCGATGGTCGAAAGCGCCCTGACGGAAAAGGCCATCACCAACTTCTTCAACGACATCGTCGCCTTTTATCTGATCAAGGTGCATTGGGACCTGATCACCAAGCGTTGGCTGCAGAACCCGCTCGCCCACAGCAATGCCTGGCTGACCACCTTTTATCTCGTCTTCCTGCTGGTGCGCTACCGCAAGAGCCAATGAAGCATTTCCGCGTCGTTCATCGCCTGTCGCGCCGCATTCGGGTCATTGCGCCG
The DNA here is from genome assembly GCA_041904995.1 of Azonexus sp. GTDB lineage: Bacteria > Pseudomonadota > Gammaproteobacteria > Burkholderiales > Rhodocyclaceae > Azonexus. Next base: position 67,962 of record JAYRMB010000012.1, on the reverse strand, counting down.
TCCCTGATCAAGGAGACGGAGCGCTGTTACATCCTGGAAATCCTGTTGCGCAAACACCCGGCGGTGAAGGACGTGGCACTGGTGCCGGATATCGGCTCTGTCGCCATCCGCTTCGACCCGGGCACCCTGCCCGAAACCCGTCTGCTGGCAACCCTGGATGCCATCCTCGCCAACCTGCTCGCTGCTCCCAAGGCGGCGGCAAGCATCGCAGCGCCGGTCGAGGGTCCAGTGTCCGAATGTTCGCTCGCCGTCGAAGGCATGACCTGCGCCTCCTGCGCGCTGCTGATCGAAATGAAGCTGAAACGCGATCCGCGCGTGCGCCATGCCGCCGTCAATTTCGCCGCAGCGACGGTCACCGTGCAAGGCGTGATCGACCGCGAGGGGATCTCCGAGATCGTCCACCGTCTCGGCTACGAAGCCCGCCCGATGGACACGCTGGCCCAGCGCCGCCTGCTGGTCGAACGGGAAAAGGCACGTGTCGACGAGGCAAAGAAGCGCTTCATCCAATCGGCACTGCTCACCGCGCCGGTGATGGTTTCCGGCATGCTGATGCACCGTTCGCCGACACTGCGGCTGATCGAGTTCGGCCTGTCGACCGCCATTCTCTTCGGTAGCGCCGACAGCATCTTCAAAAAGGCCTGGGCCTTGGCCAAGCAAGGTGAGGCCAACATGGACACGCTGATCGCCATTGGCTCGGGTGCTGCCTGGGCCTACAGCATTCCCGGCGTGCTCAAGATGCACCACCATGTCTATTTCGAGTCGGCGGCCGGCATCTGCACTTTCGTGCTGCTCGGCCGTTACATGGAGGAACGCGCCAAGGGCAAGGCCAGCGAAGCCATCCGCAAGCTGATCGAACTGCAGCCGGAAACCGCGCTACGCATCGAGGCCGATGGCAGCGAGCGGGAAGTGCCGATCGACGACGTTCAGGTCGGCGATACGCTGCGCGTCCGCGCCGGCGACAAGATTCCGACCGACGGCCGGGTAATCGACGGACAATCCTCGGTCGACGAGGCGATGATCACCGGCGAATCCCTGCCCGTGGCCAAGGCTGCCGGCGACAAAGTGATCGGCGGCTGCCTGAACGGTAACGGCAGCTTCACCATGACGGTCAGCGCTATCGGTGGAGACACTGTCCTATCCGGCATCGTCAGGCTGGTCGATCATGCTCAGGGCAGCAAGCTTCCGGTGCAGAAGCTGGCCGACCGCATTTCTGCCCGTTTCGTACCCGCCGTCGGCGGCATCGCCGGGCTGACCTTCGCCGGCTGGGCCCTGGCCGGCGCCCCGGTCTCGGCGGCCCTCGCCCACTCGGTGGCTGTCCTGCTGATCGCCTGCCCCTGCGCGCTCGGCCTCGCCACCCCAACCGCCATCATGGTCGGCACCGGCCAGGCCGCCAAACGCGGCATCTACATCCGCAACGGCGAAGCCCTGGAAACGGCGGCCAAGCTGACCACGGTGGTCTTCGACAAGACCGGCACGATCACCGAAGGCAAGCCGGCGGTGACCGATGCCTTCCTGTTGCCCGACATTGACGAAGGACATCTGGCCTCGCTGGTCGCAGCCGCCGAAGCCGGCTCCGAACACTTCCTCGCCCGCGCACTGACCGACTGGAGCCGGCCGCGCCAGCAGGAGACACTGCCCGTCGAAGCTTTTGCCGCGCATCCCGGCCGCGGCATCACGGCACGCGTCGCTGGGCGCAATGTGGTCATCGGCAACGCTGCACTGCTCGAAGAAATTGGCATCGCCACAGCGCCACTCGCCGATGAAGCGCACCGCCTGGCCGAGCAGGGCAAGACACCGGTCTTTGCTGCGGTGGACGGCTCTCCGAAGGCAATTTTCGCGATCGCCGACCAGCCTCGTCCGGGAGCCCGCGAAGCCATTGCCCACCTGCATCGCCTCGGCCTGAAAACCATCATGGCGACTGGCGACCTTGAAGCAGTCGCCAGCCATGTCGCTCGCGAAGTCGGCATTGATCGGGTATTGGCCCGCTGCACGCCCGCCGACAAACTGGCCGTCATCCGCGAATTGCAGGCTGCCGGCGACAAGGTCGGCATGATCGGCGACGGCATCAATGATGCCCCGGCGCTGGCCGCCGCCGACGTCGGCTTCGCCATCGGTGGCGGTGCCGATATTGCCGTCGAATCGGCCGATATCACACTCGTGGGCGGCGACATCGCCCGCGTCGCCGCCGGTGTCGACCTGTCGCGCCGCACCATGACGATCATCCGCCAGAACCTGTTCTGGGCCCTCGGCTACAACGTCGTCGCCATCCCGTTTGCCGCTGCCGGCCGCCTCAACCCGATGATCGCCGCCGCAGCGATGGCGATGAGTTCGACCTCGGTAGTCGCCAATTCGCTGCGTTTACAGCGTTGAACAAACCAGCACGCTACACTGCCTTTTAACCGGCACTGGTCGCCTTAAGGCGTTTGAGCCTCTCCCGGTCGGTTTCATAGCGACGATTGAGGTTTCGGGAATAATCGTCGAATGACGCGGCAATGGCTTCGGCAAACGTCCCTATCCTGCCGCCGGCCACCGCGATCACTGCCTCGGCCTTGGCGCGCTCCGAAAAGGCGTACTTGCTGACCGGGCTCATGACCCCACGCAAATCCGAGCCAATCAAATAGATCGCCGTCGACACCTCGATCAGCGGCTTGGGTTCGCCAGCCACGCCGTAGTCCGGCGCATAGATCGCGCTGAAGCCCCGGCGCCTTTCGCGCATCATGCACTCTGCCGCACAGTTAATCGAACAGGTGCCCTCGACATGCCCGTCGCCATAATGGAGCAAGTGACGGGCAAAATGGAACTGGCGTCGGTCCATGTTGCAGATGATGCAACGGGGGTATTTGTTGAGTTCGTTCTCAAGCAAGACAAGATCCGACTCCGGCTTGCCGGAGTCGACGGCAGACGAAATATTGGCCAGTCCGGCAATTACCAGACCCACAGTACCTTTCAACAGCTCTCTACGCTCCATACACATCCTCGATGGCAATTTGTGACGGCTTGCCCTGCCGGAACACGGCAAGCTTCGTATTGGCACAGCAATCAAATCAGAAAGCAGCCTTGAGACTCAACATCCAGTTCATAGGCTCTCCATAAGACATATAGGTGTTGGTACCCTGCACCCGCGTGAAATAGCTCTTGTCGAAGATGTTATTGACGGCAAGACTCAGCGAGTACGTCTTGTCGATACGGTAGCCCAGCAGTGCATTCACGACAGCGTAGCCCGGTTTGCTCTCTGGCGGCCTCGGTTGCTGTCGAGGCTCCACTGGCAGTCTTGCTCATTCCGACCAAGCCGAATCCAAAATTCAAACCCTGCAATGGTTCGCTGGTGAAGTGATAGTTAGACCAAAGCTTGAGTTGATGGCGCGGATACCAGAAACTGATCGGAGCCCCTTGCGCACTCACCGTCGATGTCTTGGTTTGCTCGGTTTTCAGGTAGGTGTAGCCGGCCGAGATATCCCAGTTGCGCAATGGCTTGCCGACAACTTCAAAGTCCCATCCCTTGCTTTCCACTTCACCCAGCGCGAGATAGAAGCCGGGGTTGGCAGGATCGGCAAATGATCGGTTGGTATCCCTGATCAGGAAATTGGCAATCGAAGCAATCAATCCGCCGTTGAAGAACTCACCCTTTGCACCGACCTCATACTGTTTGCCAACACGTGGTTCGAGAACGCTACCATCTGCCTTCTTGGCAGTCTGCGGAACGAAGATATCGGCATAGCTCGCATACAGGGAAATCTCCTTGCTCGCATCGAATACAAGGCCAGCACTTGGCGTAAACACGTGCCGCTCATTAGCCCCTTGACTCCAATCCGTTGGTGCCGCCGCCGGCGAAACTGTTCGTGACTTGTTTTCGTAATAGCTGGAACGGCCACCTAAAACGAAGGTGAGCGGTTCAAGCACTTTCGCTCTAAGTTGCCCATAGACACCGCGCTGAACCGTCAGACTCTCGCTACCGGTTCGATAGCCGGATTCGAAATCAGGCACATTGGGCGGATCGCTCAGAAGGACGCCATTGACACGCAGTGAAGGAAGCTGGGTGGAAGTAACGCTCTTGCCTTTGGAAAAATACGAACTGTAGTTAGCGCCGACGACAATACTGTGCGTAAGCCCAAAGAGCTCAAAGGGACCGCCAACGTTTGCGTCAAAATCGCGCGCTGTGTAATCCCAATCTGCCTTGCGGCGCTGATAGTCACCGGTCATCGTGTTCGGATTGATTCCGGTCGTCAGGTAGCCATCCTTGAAAAAATAGCTCGACTCTCGATTGCTCGCCCTGACCTTGGCTAGCCAACCATCAGCAAAACGATGCTCCAACTCACCGACGATTTCCTCGTGCTGCCACTTCGAACGCCCCCAGTCTGCATAAGGATTGAACGAGCGGGGCAAGTTGATCAGTTGTCCATTTGTGTAAGTGGGCAATCCACTGTAGCCGACATCGGTATCACTTTGCTGAGTCGCCGCAGAAATGCGAAGCGTAGTCGACGGGAGCAAGTCGGCTTCGATAACGCCGTAGGCAAGCCACTTGTCGTTATGGACGCGGTCCACAAACCAATCCTTGTCTGAACCGGAGGCCACGAGACGCCCGCGAATGCGCCCATCATCGGTCAACGAGCCGGTAACATCGGCTTCGAGCCGCTTGTTGTTCCATGAGCCATAGGAAGCTTGCACGTAGCCACCAAACTCCTTTTTGGGAAGTTTTCTGACCATATTCACCGTCCCGGAAAATGAGCCCGAGCCATGGAGCACCCCGGCAGGTCCTCTTTGGACTTCGATACGCTCATACATGGCAAGATCGAACTGCTGGTTTCCCGAGAGCGGATATCCCGTTGGCACACCGTCATACTGGATGTTCATTGCGCCGCCACGAGCGTGATACTGCCCCTGATCGGTGTCGTTCCAAATCGCCTGCGTCCCCGTCATCTGCTTCATGGCATCCCAGAGGGTCACCATGTTCTGGTCGTCCATCTGGGCGCGAGTCAGCACAGAAACGGAATACGGTATTTCGCGCGGCCGTTGCGGCATTTTCCCGGCGACAGTGACTTCCTCAGGTTTGTAGGACCCCTCTCTATCTCCCTTGACGACGATTTCCGGAAGCACCTTGGCCTTCGCTTCGGACAAGACGACGTAACTGCCCTCGCTACTCCTTCTTGCCGCAAAACCGCTCCCCACAAGCAAGCGTTCCAAAGCTACCGACGTTTCGATATTTCCGTGTAAGGCCGGGGCGTGCAAACCCTTCAGTTCGTCAGGGTTGAACAGAATCTGGATACCGCTCTGTTTCGCGAACGAGGCCAATGCCGTACCCATCGGCTGGGCGGGCATATCAAAGTCTGTGGCAAAGGCAGAGTGACTGCAGCCATATATGGCTGCAACGAGAAAGGCGAGACGCAACGGCTTATGCATGAGTTACCCCGATGATTTTGATTGTCATGGGCACGTTTGGTGACGTGCTATTGAGGTAGACGTAAGCCGTACGAAAACCCTGACATGTCCAACACAAAATCAGCGAGCGACCATCCGTGTGCCGCCTTCGGTCTCGACTAGCTTTATCGGATAGAGCCGGGTCAAAGCCGCCAACAGGCCATTGCGGTCACTGGCAGAAAACACACCGCTAACCCGAAATGCCGCCAGACGAGGATCGTCGATCAGAACAGGTCGCTGATGTTGGCGGTTCATTTGTGCCACGACGTCGGAGAGGACTATGTTGTCGAATAGCCAACGCCCCTGCGTCCACGCGTCGACACTCTCTGCTGCGACCGAATGCACTGCCGACAATTGACCACCGTTGCGATAAGAGAGTTGTTCCCCTGGCCCGATTTCCCGAGATAGATTCCATGCCGGCAGGCTGACTGCCACCCGCCCCTCGGCGACACTGACGGCAACCTGGTCGTCTTCGCGGCGCACGTTAAAGCGCGTACCGATATCGCGTGTTTCGCCTTCGCCAGCGACAACGACAAAGGGGCGCAAGCCTGAAGCAACCTCAATGAATATCTGCCCTTGCTCAAGGATCAATCGGCGTTGGAACAACGAATGATCGATCCGGATGCGAGTTTTACCGTCAAGTTCGATCCGGCTGCCATCGGCTAGGATCATCTCCGCTCGTTCGCCTGCTTGCGTCAGCTGTTCACTGTTTTCAACAAACCGATAATGGAATCCAGAGAGGCTGGCTGCGCAAAAAATCAACAGCGCCGCAACAGTTCGCCGCCTCTTCTTGCGCGGCGGCTTTATCCCTTCAAGCATCCCCCAAAGGCGCTGGAAACGAGCGTACTCATCCTGATGCCGTTTGGAACTGGAGAGCCAAGCATTGAATTCGGCCGAGCAACTCCCATGTTTCCCCTGCTCGTTATTGCGCAGGAACCAGCGAGCTGCCTCTTCAGCCAGCCTGTCATCTTCCGAAGTCGTGGGCCTGGACATCAAAGGCATGCGCGTAAGCGGAGCAAGGCGCGAATCAGGAGCTTTTCGACAGCATTCAGCGAGATTTTGTATTCCTCTGCCAAGGCTTTCTGCGGCAGACCATCGAATTTGTGCCGAATGAAAACTTCCCGGCATTTCGGTGGCAGCTCTTCAATCGCCCGACGCAGACGATCCAACTCCTGGCGAGCCGTGGCAAAGCGCTCCGGCGAAGGATATTCCGAGGCCAGATCGGCACATTCGGCGATATCCACCCACTGCCCCGCCTTGATCGGATTACCACGAGCATGGTCGATCGCCAGATTGCCGGCAATCCTGAACAAAAAAGCCCGAGGATTCAGGATCGGCGATTCCGGACTTGCCGCCATGTACCGAATGAATACCTCGTGGGCCAGTTCCGCTGCCACCTCGACACAGGAAATCCGACGCGTCAGGAAACGACGAATTTCACCGATGTGTTCGATATAGAGACAGGTAATCACGCTGGCCATAGGATGCCGATGGCAATGAATAAACTTGCTGAATTGATCGGCGCGATTCTAGTAGTTATAACTTTCGTTAAGATGCGGCTAATTGCCACACCCCACACAGAATCAGACGATCACGACTCATCGCTGCTGAGCCACGTGTTATGCGCAGCCTGGGAGATTGCTGGGAAGCTGCGCATCATTCGCTTGAATATATTGATCAAGCGAGAGATTCCAAAGAATGGGATTAGCCGGCGCAATGGACAGAACTATCCTGCCGTTATTCCTGACTTGATGCGCCTTCCCAGAACGCGACCTGGCAATATCAACTTAAGCGACTATTCGCTTTCATTTTTTGCCGTTTTCGCCTGTGCACCGCAGCAATGCCTAAACGCCCGTTGTCTCGGATGGCCTTTTCTTGGCCAGTTTGCGTTGCAAGGTGCGCCGATGCATTTTCAAGGCGCGGGCAGTCGCTGCGATGTTGCCGCCATGCTCGCCCAGGGTCCGCTGGATGTATTCCCACTCCAGATGCTGGACAGTCATCCGGTCTTCACCTGGAATTTCGGGTATCTCGATCTTGTCTTCAAGCAAGGCCTTGACGATCTCGGCCACGCTGGCCGGCTTGGGCAGATACTGTACAGCCCCCAGTTTGAGCGCTCCCACCGCTGTCTGGATGCTGGCGTAGCCGGTCAAGATCACGATGCGTGCCGCCGGAACGATGTCGAGCAAAGGTTGGATCAGGTTCAATCCTGACTGCCCGGCCAGATTGAGATCGAGCAGGATGTATTCTGGGTCGTGCTGACGGCAGATTTCCAGGCCTTCCAGAACCCCTGCCGCCGTCGCCACGACAAAGCCGCGACGCGACAACGAGCGCGATAGCACTTCACGGTAGCTATCATCGTCATCGACGATCAGCAGATGTCTTTCTTCATCGTTCATCATCTGATTTCTCCGGCACATCGTTCAAAGGCAAAGCCAGGCAGGCCCGTGTACCCCGCTCAGGCAAGCGTTCCAGTCCGAGTGTCCCGCCGCATCGCTCAAGGGCTGTTCGCGAAAGCAGCAAGCCGACACCCATGCCACTTCGCGAAAAGATGGGCCGACCTTCGTTGAATGCCTGCAAGGTATCGCTAGCGATGCCCGGACCGTCGTCGTCTATCCGAACCAGCAAGCATTGCCCTTCGCTCCTGGCTTCGAGCGTGATCCGAGTCGCCCCCGCACCCAGCGCGTTGTCCAGCAGGTTGGCCAAGGCCCGCTCGATGGTGATATCGATTGAAATAGCCTGCTCATTCAGCGCAAGATCGGCACTGATCATCAGGTTGGCGGCGGGATTCGATGCGCTCCAAGCGGCCAGCATGGAATTCAGCCAGGATCCAACGTTAACCTGTTGCAGGCGATCGCTACGCGGATGGCCCGCGCGCTGCGTCAATTGATTCAGCGCCTGCTTACAGGTTTCTATCTGGCAACGCATCAGCTCGTAGTCGCCACGTCGCTCGGCAGATAACTCCACATCGTCGAACCAGTCGTCGATCAGGATATTCATGGTCGCCAGCGGCGTGCTGAGCTCATGCGCCGCACCAGCAGCCAGGCTGCCCATCGACACCAGCCAGTCGTTGCGGATAGCCTGCTCGCGCGCCTTGGTCAACGCAATATCGCGTTCGTTGATGGCCCGCGTCATTTGCAGGATGAACCAGATCACGACAATGGCCGACACCACAAAAACCAGCCACATGCCGAGCAGGTGCAAGCGGGTTGCGGTTTGGGCATCGGCTATCGCAAGCGGCTGATAAAAACGCCAGAGAAAGGTATAGCAAAAAATGGCGGCGACACCGTAAAGCCACGCCTGTATCTGGCCAAGAACAATGGCTCCGATGGCAACCAAGGGCAGAAAGACCGAAATCAGCGGGTTAGTCGCTCCGCCGGAAAGGTAAATGTAGCTCCCCCAACTGACCAGATCGAAAACCAGCTGGATCAGGGGCGAGAAAATCGGCAGCCCTTCGCCACTGGTGCGCGTGAACAGCAGCGCCAGTTGGATGCAGGCATTGATGGCAGCGATGAAGGTGGCAAAGGCCAGCAATCGTGGCATCAATGCGGACGACCCCAAGATGTTCGGGCTGATCAGTGCCGCCGCGAACATAGCCAGCACCGATAGCCAGCGCAGATGAATCAAGCGGACCTGAGTGATTTGAGTCAGCGAATTAATCAAGGTGCCTGCATCGCCAAAAAAGAAGCCCCGAAACCGGGGCTTTGAATCGAGAGGTGTTCGTTGTCAGGAACACTTGGGATCGCACTATAGGGAGGCATGCACAGACCGGGAAGTGACCAATTGTCGCGCCCCCATGATCTAGGGAGTGACAAGCTGTCGCGCGGCATTTGGTCACTTCCCTCCCCCTTGCGCCCTGGTGAAAATCGCCGCGTCCGAAGCAACCCACGCCAGGACACACCTCCACGGGGGCGCTTCCATCCGGGAGCGCTCCCACTCCGCCAGGTCTATGCCGCACGAGGTAGCCATGCCCGCCAGTGACAATCCGGAAAGTGTTCTCAATCGACTGCGTTCCGGCCTGGGGCGCCACCTCGTTTTGGTGTTGGTCCTCAAGGTTCTCGTACTGACAGCCCTTTGGCATGCCTTCATCAAACCCTACCGCGTCAAGGTGGATCAGGAAGTGATGAGCGCACGCCTTGCTGGGCCATCCATTCAAACAAACAAGGGGAATAGTCATGATCGATCCAACGGTCGTTGACCTGTCGCGGCTGCAATTTGCCGCGACAGCGCTGTACCACTTCATTTTCGTGCCGCTGACGCTGGGGCTGTCCTGGCTGCTGGTGGTTATGGAAGCCGCCTACGTCATGAGCGGCAAGGAAATCTACCGGGACATGACCAAGTTCTGGGGCAAGCTCTACGGCATCAACTTTGCGCTTGGTGTCACCACCGGCATCACGATGGAATTCCAGTTTGGCACCAATTGGGCCTATTACTCGCACTACGTCGGCGACATTTTCGGAGCACCGTTGGCCATCGAGGGCTTGATGGCTTTCTTCCTCGAATCGACCATGGTCGGCCTGTTTTTCTTCGGCTGGAATCGTCTGTCAAAAGCTGGCCACCTGACGGTGACGGCACTGATGGCATTGGGCACCAACCTGTCCGCCGTGCTGATCCTGATCGCCAATGGCTGGATGCAGGACCCGGTCGGCTCGGCCTTCAACCCGGTGACCATGCGCATGGAACTGACCGACTTCGCTGCCCTGGTCTTCAACCCGGTCGCCCAATCGAAGTTCGTCCATACCGTGGCCGCAGGCTATGTCACGGGCTCGCTGTTCGTGCTCGGCATTGCTTCCTGGTACCTGCTCAAGGGCAAACATATCGAGTTTGCCAAACGCTCCTTCCGCATCGCTGCCGCCTTCGGTCTGGCCGGCACACTGTCGGTGATCGTGCTCGGCGATGAGTCCGGCTACGCCGTTTCCGAATCGCAAAAATCCAAGCTGGCCGCCATCGAAGCGATGTGGGAAACCGAGCCGGCCCCGGCCGGTTTCAACCTGATCGCTTCGATCAACGAGGAGACCCAGAGCAATAACTGGGCAATCAAGATTCCCTATGTCCTCGGCCTGATTGCAACGCGATCAACCACCGAAACCTTGCCAGGCATTCGCGAGATCCGTGCTGAAAACAAGGAGCGGATCAAGCAGGGGATCGAGGCCGTCATCGCGCTGGAGGCGTTACGCAAGAGTCCAAAGGATGCAGCGCTTCTGGCCAGCTTCAACAAGGTCGAGAAGCATCTCGGTTATGGCTTGCTGGTCAAGAAATACACCGATGATGTTCGCCAGGCTACGCCAGAAATTATCGAGAAAGCAGCGCACGATTCCGTTCCCAAGGTCGCGCCCCTGTTCTGGACATTCCGCATCATGGTCGTTCTGGGCTTTGCAATGTTTGCGCTGTTTGCCCTCGCCTTCTGGTCCAGCATCAAAAATTCCTTCCAGCAGAAGCCATGGTTGCTGAGGTGGGCCCTGTATTTCATCCCGGCACCGTGGATTGCCATTCATTCCGGCTGGATCGTCGCTGAGTACGGGCGTCAGCCATGGACAGTATTCGGTGTCCTGCCAACCCATCTTTCCGCCTCCAGTCTGTCTGCCGCCAGCCTTTACGGTTCGATTGCCGGCTTTGTCGGCTTCTACACCCTGCTACTGGTTGCCGAGATGTACCTGATGTTCAAGTACGCGCGCCTGGGCCCGACGGCCTTGCAACCGAACAACGCTTAAGGGAGAAACACGATGTTCGATTACCTGACACTCAAGCTGATCTGGTGGCTGCTGGTGGGCGTCCTGCTCATCGGCTTCGCCATCATGGATGGCCACGACATGGGCGTTGGTACGTTGCTGCCGATTCTCGGCAAGGACGACACTGACCGCCGTGTGATGATCAACTCGGTAGCCCCCCACTGGGACGGCAACCAGGTCTGGTTCATCACCGCCGGCGGCGCCATTTTCGCGGCCTGGCCCTTCGTTTATGCCACGGCTTTCTCCGGCATGTACTGGGCCCTGTTGCTGGTGCTGTTCGCGCTGTTCTTCCGGCCGGTTGGTTTCGAATATCGCTCGAAACTGCAGAACCAGGCCTGGCGGTCGGCATGGGATTGGGGTCTGTTTGCCGGCAGTGCCGTGCCGGCCCTGGTCTTTGGCGTCGCCTTCGGCAACCTGTTCCTAGGCGTGCCCTTTCACCTCGACGACACGATGCGCTCCTTCTATTCCGGATCATTCTGGGCGTTGCTCAATCCGTTTGCGCTGCTGGTTGGCGTCGTCAGCCTCTCGTTGCTGCCCCTGCAGGGTGCCACTTTCCTGGCTCACCGCACGGAAGGTGCTTTGCAATCCCGTGCCAAGGCAGCGTCCAGCGTGCTGGTGGTGGTCCTGCTGGCTGCCTTCTCCGGCGCCGGGTTCATTGTCTCCCGGCTTGATGGCTACGTGATCCAGTCGATTCCGGACATCGGCAGCGCCCTCAACCCGCTGATGAAGGAAGTCGTCCGCCAGCCCGGCGCTTGGTTCGCCAACTACCAGAAGCTGCCGATTCTCTGGCTGGTCCCGGCGGTTGCTTATCTGGGCGGAGGGCTCGTCCTGGCAGGCTTGCGCACCGGCAAAACGCTGCTGGCTTTTATCGGCTCCTCGCTGGCCTGCCTGTCGGTCATCCTGACTGCCGGCATCGCGCTCTTCCCGTTCGTGCTGCCCTCGTCCGAGCATCCCGTGTCCAGCCTGACCGCTTGGGATGCGACCTCCAGTTACGTCACGCTGAACGTCATGTTCTGGGTCGCACTGATCTTTACCCCCATCGTGCTGGCCTATACGGGCTGGGCCTACCGTGTCATGCGGGGCAAGGTCACACGCGAATTCATCACGGCCAACGACAAGGCCCTCTACTAAACGAAAGGAATTGCCATGTGGTATTTCACCTGGGTACTCGGCCTCGGCTTTGCCGTGTTATTCGCCGTCGTCAATGCACTGTGGCTGGAAGCACAGGAAAACAGGGGAGACTGAAACAAGCATTTATTACCCCCAGGGGAGGTGTTGCTCCCTTGGGGTATTGTCTGATTTTATTAAACGAAGAGTTTTTTGATTTCAATTTCCAAATTGACGCAAATCAAAATCATCGATTAATCATATAGTTACTGCGACAATTTGCCACATTTCGGCTACTGTAACGATATGTAACCATTGCGCGTCCAAAATCAATGACGCGCTCCATGTACCCGAAGTTTTCCTCGATCAGCACGCTTACGGCACTGCTGATCTGCGTTTCAAGTTGTTCCGCTTTCGCTCATTCAGAGCATGCTGGGCATTCCGAACCGGTGACGGCTAAAGCAGCCGCACCAGCAAGTCCATCCTGGACTTCGCACGCCCTGTTGCGCGCCAACATGTCTCGCGGCGCTTCGCCGGGGCTCAAGCTTGAGGCGGCGGGCAGTAGCTTCGATCAAGTGCAACTGCAAACGCCAGAGGTGCCGCAGGCGGTGGTACTTCAGGGCGGGCCATCCTCCTGGACGGTGAGCAAACCGCAAATGGGGACCGGTGGTCATCTCTGGTTTGTCGCTTCGAAAGAAGAGGGGAATCAGGTACTCCGGGCAACTACGTATTTCTTCTTCCCAGCCAAGCATCAGGTGCCGACCGAGATGCTGCGTGCGCCGCGCGGCGGTTTGGAGATTGTCCCCATGCGCCTCCAGGAGCATGGCGGCACCCGCGAAGGCTCGCGTTGGCGCTTTTTGCTGCGCCTTGAGAACCAAGCGCTCGCCAACCACAGCTTACAGTTGGAGACCGAAGGCGGTACCCGTCAGACAGTTACCAGCGACGCGAACGGGATCGCCGAGATCACCTTTCCCCGCGATTTCCTCGCAGAGCGTTTGACGAGCAAGGAGGGCATGAACGCCCGGCAGGATTTCGTGCTGTCGGTGCGCCATGAGGTGGGCGGCAAGCAGTATCTGACGACCTATAACCACAGCTACAACCCGGACCGGATGCGTGAACGCAGCCTGCCGATTGGGGTCGGCGTTCTGGCACTGGGTATGGTCTTGGCAACACCGCTGCTGCGTCGCAAGGGGAAAAAGAATGCTTGATCGACTGAAGCAAATGGTGCCGACCTTGTCGCGCTTCCGTTTTCTGGTGCAACTGCTGACCTTTGCCCTGAGTGTCTATGGTGGTCTGCTGGTCGGCAGCTATGCAGCGGAAAAAATCTCGACGGCCTTGCCGGCGCTTTCCTGCGCCTACGACAGTGCCAACGGCGGCTATTGTGCGCTGGTGCCCCTGCAGCATCAGATGGATCACCGGGTCGGCGCCGTCATGGCCAAGGCACAACAGATCACGGTGCAGGTGCTGATTCCGGTTTTCGTCACCTTTACGACCTTCCTGATTTTCTTTTTCGTCCTCGGCAAGGCTTTTTGCGCCTGGGTTTGCCCGCTGGGCACGATCCAGGAATGGCTGGGCAAGCTGGGACGTCGGCTGGGCCTGGAAATGCGTGCCGTGCCCGCAGGAAAGCTCGGTAAGTTGCGCCCGGTAAAGTGGCTGATTTTGCTCGGTCTGGTCTTTGTCGTGCCGCTGCTGGTGGGGCTGGGTTATGCCCCCCATTCTGCCGGCAATCCGTACTGCGACATCTGCCCGTCGCGCATTGTCACGACGCTGTTGACAGCGAACACCGAGGAACTGGCCATCCGAACCGGCGGCGATGGCGTCAGCCTGGGCTTGGGGATCGTTGGCAATCTGCTGGCAGGCTTCATGATTGTTGCGTCACTGGCGATCCGCCAACCGTTCTGCCGGATCTGCCCGATGCTGGCAATGAACGCGCTGTTCCGCCACACCTCGCTGCTACGCCTGAGCAAAGTGGCGCATGCCAAATGCGACAAGTGCGGAATTTGCACCAAGGCCTGCCCGATGGACATTCCGGAAATCCATCATCAGCACGGTCGCAAGGCATTCAACGAGGACTGCACACTGTGCGGGCGTTGTGCCGAATTTTGCCCGGACGACAAGATCATCCAGATCAAGTTCGGACCGCTGGCCGTGTTTTCATCGGCGCGCGAGTATTACAAGCAGCGCGTCAAGGGCGAGACTCCCGAGGGCGACGTCAAGCCGATCCGTATCGTCCGCAAACCGGCGGGAGAGACGAATGCCGGCTGATGCCAGTACCTCGCTGTGGGCGGTCTTCATGCTGGGCGTATCGCTCGGTCTGACCGCCTGTGCCGTAACCTGCCTGCCCTTCATCGGCACGCTGACCTTCGGCAAGGCGGCCGGTCGGGCATCGGGGCTGGCCGACACGGCCCTGTTCCTGGGCGGACGGCTGCTCGCCTACACGCTGCTCGGCGGTATTTCCGGCCTGCTCGGTGCCAGCTTCGTCAAGTTTCTGGCTGATGGGGTTGGCAATGTTGTCATCGGTCTGGCGGCCGGCCTGAGTGCGCTGCTGCTGGCCAGGCAGGGGCAGCCAGATCATGCTCGCTGCGGTCACCCCGGAAAACTGGCCAAAATGCCCCCCTTCATCCTGGGGATCTCGCTGACGCTGATTCCCTGCGCACCGCTGGCCACACTGCTGGCCACGGCTGCCGCCGGTCAGGCAGTCGGGCAAGGTGCGGTACTCGGTTTCATGTTTGGACTTGGTGCCTTACTGACGCCAATGATCGTCCTGATTCCCGCATCGGCCAGCATTGCAGCGCGTCTGCGCAACGATCAACCATGGCTGGCAGGTGTCCTTCGGCTTGGTGCTGCGCTGGTCTTGCTGTTGATCGGTTGCCGGCGAATCGCTTCCGTAACGCCCGAACTTTCGCTGGCCTGTCTGCTGATCGGACTACCACTCGGCATCTGGCTGGCCTGGCCGCGCAATTCCTTAGTTGTTCCCGTTGCCGTAGCCCCTGTGGTCTTTCACAAGCCCACGAAATCGCTTTATTAATGCAAGACCACTCAATCCAATGAAAAAAACTCAGCAAATCAGAATCCCGCGGCGACGGCCGCTCGCCTGTGCCGTGCTGCTGGCGGTTGGCAGCCAAGTCAGTGCCCAGGAAGCCAGTACTTTGCCAACCGTGGTCGTCACGGCCGCCAGCTATGCACAACCCATTCAGGATGTGCAAGCCAGCGTTCAGGTGGTGACCAAGCGCGATATCGAAGCCACGCCTGGCGTCTCGCTACTCGATACCCTCGATCAGGCGGTTGGTGTCGATACGCGGGGCACGTCACTCAACAGCACGGTCAGCATGCGTGGCATGACCAGCAGCGGCACACTCATCCTCTATGACGGCCTGCGTCGGACCCAAAAATATGGTTCGCGCGATATCGACCTGTTTGGCGTAGAGGACGTCGAGCAGATCGAAATCGTTCGTGGTCCAATGTCAGCCCTCTATGGCGCTGATGCCTCGGGCGGTGTGATCAATGTAATCACCAAGCATCCAAAGCTGGGTAGCGGGCTGCATGGCGGCGCCTCTGTGATGTACGGGCAGGCGCAAGGCAAACAGCGCGAAACGGATCTCTGGAAGGCCTATCTCGAATACGGTGGTGACATGCTGACGCATCGTATCAGCGTCGAACAGCGTAATCGTGATGAGTACCGTCTTGATGAGAGTACTTATCGTGCCGATCTGAAGGGTGTCGACGAAACCTATGTTAATTATTCTGGTGGTTTGCAGTTCGCTCCAGGACATAAACTGCGGCTAAAGCTGGAGCATGTCGAGCAGAATGACCGGGGCCCGGATCAGCTGACCACGGCGCCTTTCCGGAAATTCACCGCGTATGAACGCGAAGACCGGAATTTCGGTAGTCTGAACTACACCGGCGAGGTGGGAACTGGGGTGTTGAGTCTCGATGCCGCACGTGGGCGCAGTGAAGCCCGGACCACGCGGGCTTTCCCTTTGATCGAAGAAACCATCTACGATCAGACCCAGTTCGACGGCCGCTATGTTCTGCCGGTGGGCAGTCACACGTTGACTGTTGGCGCGGGGCAACAGCGTGATCAGTTGAGTATCGCCAACAACACCAGCCGAGAGGGCGACCGTACCAACAACTACGTGCTGGCCCAAGGTGACATCAGACTGGCAAAGGACTGGAGCGTCCTTGCAGGTGTGCGTCATGACCGCTTCAACGAATTTGGCAGTGCGACCACGCCAAGGGCATCGCTGCAATACTCACCGGGGAATTGGCGTTTCCGTGCCGGCTACGGCGAAGCCTACCGCGCCCCGACCGTGCTTGAACAATATGCGACTTTCCGTCGCGGCACATTCCTGATTCTCGGTCGGGATAACTTGGTACCCGAGGATAGCCGAAGTGTCGAATTGGCAGCCGGCTATACCGGTGGCGTATTTAAGCTTGATGTTGCGGCCTACCGTACCAATAGCAAGAACCTGATTACGACCGTTAGCTCGCCGCGACTTCCGGGCGATCCGGCCGGGGTTGTGTCTCGCTCGACCTATACCAACATCGGCCAGGCAACGATCGAAGGTATCGAGCTGAGTGGCTCGTGGCAGATCAGCAGCGCCTTCTCGCTGCGCGGTGCCTATGAGTATATCGATGCTCGCGATGACTCCACAGGACAGCGCCTGCTTGGCAGACCAGGCAGCATCGCTCGCGCCGGTTTGCGTTTTGAACAGGCGGGGTGGAGTGCTGATCTGCAGGGGCGCTACTACTTCAATTACTACAACTCGCATAACACCATCCGTAACTACAACATCTACACCAACTACGGCACCACTGATCTCAAGGTCGGTTACCGGTTCGACAAGCAGTTTTCAGTCGCTGCGGGCGTGACCAACCTGTTTGGTACCCGCACACCGGATAACTGGGGTTCGATGTATTCGCTGGAAGATCCGCCGACGCGCTTCTTCTACCTCAGCGGGAATTACAAGTTCTGATCAAAAAAGAGGATCGAGTTCATGACGCCACGGTTTGTCCGTGGCGTTTTTCATTCAGCGCTAGCTGACCTGTATCAAGCGTTGCCGGTCCGAGGGTTTGCTAGACTGCCGGACATTATCAGGATGCCCGGCATGGATCATTCACATCAGCATACGCTCGTCGAGTTCTCCTACTGGCTCGCCTTCATGACCGGCCTCCTTGGTAGCGGCCATTGTCTCGGGATGTGCGGTGGCTTGGTGTCCGGCTTCTTCATGAAACTGGGTGCCAAGGGAGCATGGCCTTACATCGTCTACCACGTGGCGCGAGTCGGCATTTACACGGTGGTTGGGCTGATAGCAGCGGCGGTTGGCGCGGTGCTCGTGTCGACCGGGCAGATTGGACTGTGGCAGGGCGTGTTGCAAATCATTGCCGGTATCGTTGTGATCATGCTCGGTCTTGATTTGCTCGGTGTCTCACCGGTACGCAACCGACTGGGGTTCGCACCCATTGCCTGGCTGCGCAAGCAATTTACCGAGGCCGTGCAGAAAGGGCCGGTAGCAGGGGCATTGATCGGCGGAGCCATCAATGGCTTGATGCCCTGTTCGATGACCATGGCAATGGCCGTCAAGGCGACGACCGCACCATCAGTCCTGGAAGGCGGCCTGCTGATGTTGGCTTTTGGTGCCGGCACCTTGCCTTCCATGCTTTCCGCCTCGGTGTTGTTCGGCAAGCTTGGCCCGCGCCTGCGTGGCTGGCTGCTAAAGGGCGCCGCACTTTTCGTCATCGCTTTGGGCGTATCGACGCTGTGGCAAGGCTTGCGCTATTACCTGGTGATGTATCGGCTGGTCGGCTGACTGCGACACTATGTCGCAGGGAGCATCCATCACCTCAGACTAATATTTCGCGATCAATAACACGAAAGGGAGAATGCACATGAAACGCCGCGATCTGCTCAAGATTTCCGCGCTGGCAGGACTCACTGCCACGGCCGCCCACGCCAGTGCCGAAAGCTGTGCCGGTGATGGCACGCCGACTCAGTTCATCCCGAAAAAACCGGCTGATGCCAAACCGCTGGAAAACGAACTGGAAAAATATCCGAAATGCCCCTACTGCGGCATGGATCGCAAGGAACACCACCGCACCCGCATGCTGGTGCAATATTCTGACGATTTGACCGACGGCACCTGCTCCATTCACTGTCTGGCGCTAAGCCTGGGCGTCAATATCGATCGCGAACCAAAGAACATCTGGGGCCCGGACTACGGCGCCACCGCAGAGCCACGCCCACTGCTGCCGGTCGACAATCTGACCTATCTGATCGGTGCCGATCTCAAGCACGCGATGACGAAGAAATCCAAGCATTCCTTCGCTTCCGCTGACATTGCCAAAGAATTCCAGGGCAAACATGGCGGCACGCTGGGTAATTTCAACGATGCCTTGCGTGAGAGCTACCTCGGCATGGCCGACGATGTGGCCATGATTCGCAAGAACCGAGAAGAGCGCCGCAAGCGCGCTGCAGAAGCGAAGAAGACCTGATGTATCGCCGATTATTTCTTTGCCTGCTGCTGGCGGCCTGGGTGCCGCTGGCTGCGGCTCAAGCCATCCCGAAACCGGGCGCCAAGGATCTCTGCCCGGTTTGTGGCATGCTGGTTTCAAAGTACCCTAACTGGATCGCCGTCGTTGCCTGGAAGGATGGTCACATCCATTTCTTCGATGGCGCCAAGGACATGTTCAAGTTCCTGATGGATCTCGGCAAATATGCCCCGGGACATCGGAAGGAAGATATTTCCGGCATCTACGTCACCGATTTCTACAATCTGGAAAGAATCGATGCGCGAAAAGCGCTCTTTGTCATAGGATCAGACGTTCTCGGGCCGATGGGGCGGGAATTGGTTCCGCTGGCCTCACAGGCTGATGCAGAAGACTTCCTGAAAGATCACAAAGGTCGGCGGATTCTAGGATTCGACGCAGTCAGCAAGGAAGTCATCACTCCCCTCGACTAACTACCCGCAGGAAATGTCTGGGGCGGGACTGACACCTAGAGCAATAAAAACGCTAATGCCGCAACCGCAGTGGGCAGCAAGGCGGCGGCGAACAGCCCGAGCGGGCTGACCGAGCCATCGGCAAAGCTCGATTTCAGGATGGAAATCCCAGCCGGATTGGGCGCATTGGCAATCACCGTCAAACCGCCACCGGTCACCGCACCCGCAACAATGGCGTATTTGAATTCCGGCGTCACCCCCTGGACCAGCGAGGCCAGATAAGTCAGCGCTGCGTTGTCGGTAATGGCCGTCAAGCCTGTGGCCAGGAAGAACAGCACGGTCGGTTCGACACCGACCAGCGTCTGCTGCAACCACCATTGCTGCAAGCCACCAAGCACCACCAGCCCGGCCAGGAAGAAGGCGACGAGCAGCCCCTCGCGCAGGATCAGGCGATCCTGATGGCGTTCGTAGGCTTCGGTATAGCCGAGGAAGAACAGGAAAAGTCCCATGAAAATTGCCGGATGGTGCGCAAAGAGGACGACGCCTACGAGGAAGGCCAGATGAATCAGCGCCACGGAAACCGGCACCCGCGGCCGTTCGGACGGGCCGACGCCACTACCAATTTGGCGCAGTTCCTCGCGGAACACGGAAGTCAAGACCAGCGCATTGACCAAAACGGCCAGCATGGCCTTCCAACCGAATGTGGCGAACATGAACGGCGTCGTCCATTCCCAGGTTGCAGCCACCATCAGAACCGGCGGCGCCCCGAAACTGGTCAGCGTGCCGCCAATCGAAACGTTGACGAAAAGCACGCCGAGGGTGGCGTATTTGAGACGGCGCGAGAGACCAGAAGAAAAGTAGCGGTCGCGCAACATCAAGGCTGCCAAGGTCATGGCGGCCGGCTCGGTGATGAACGAACCGAGCAAGGGAACCAGCGACAGGCAGAGAAAGAAGATTCCCAAGCCTGATGAAACGGGTAGCAAGCCGGACAGGAAACGGACCGTCACGCCGCAAAACTCCAGGATTGGCCGACTGGCGGCAACGACCATGATGACGAAGACGAACAGCGGCTCGGTGAAATTGCGGCTTTCCATGTAATCCACCGCATCGGTCTTGCCGGTCAGCAGAAACAAGGCAATGACCAGAACAAACGCCCAGAAACCGAATACCACTTCAACCTCGCCCAGCAGGTGCCACAAACCGGCATGGCGCGGCTGCGTGTGTGCCAGATGGGCAAACAGCTTGGTTGAAAACGTATGCAGGACCGCCAGCGCAAAAACAATGGCGGCGACAAGTTCAGGGGTGGAGACGGCGGTAAGGTTCAAGGCAGCGACAAATTCTCAATCGATGCCAAAGGTTAGCACAGCCTCTCCCCCAACCCGCCATCAGGACTTTCACCCACTCAGCGAGAACAAGCGATCGAGACCGGCCTGGCTGGCTCGCTCGATCAGTTCCGGTTGCCATTCAGATCGCCGAGCGGGGTGCTCGCGCAATCGGCAGAACATTTTCCCCACAACATCGCCCGGCACAACGACACTGCTGCTCGCTGGAGCCCACCTCTGATCATCGGTCAGGCGTTTGCCAGCGCCCGAGCGCGAGCCGAGCCGATTGAGTGGCGGCTTGCCGAATGCCTCGGCAACAATGCCCTGCACTGGACGGCCGGAAAGCCTGCGGATACAGACAAGCCAGTGTGCGCGCCTTATGGTTCGCGATGCCGGGCAAACTCAGCAATCGGTCATCGCGAGCGAGTCAGCACATGGCGAAATGGCGCAGGAGTTCCAGGGCGTTGCCGGGTTTGGCCTGCAACGCAGCCGCATCGAAGCCGTGCACAAACATCGGTAGAAAAGCCTCGTGTTTCGCCAAATCCGCCTTGGGCAAACGACGGAAACCCATCGCCCAACGTCCGAATTCGCGCTCCGCGATTTCTTCCTTCATCAGCTCGATGACGTGCACATGTCGCGGATCCTGGCAGATGCGGCCAAAAGTCTCCTCGACTGCAGCCGACTCCCCTTCGAGGACCTGCATGAAACTGCCGTGCGAATACAGCAACAGGCCTGTCACCTGCTGCGGCGTGTTGTGCCGAACGGAAGACTCGAGAATGGCATCGAGTTCGGCTTCGGATAACTCCTGTCGTGCCGAACTGACATAGATCAACTGGACAAGCGGCATGTCAATATCCTTGATAACTGCGCGGTCATTATTACCAGCGCCAAGGGCTTCGTCCAGCTTGATCCGGGCTTTGGGCGATCTGCCTCAAAGCACCGGATCACCGGCAAATCACCGCACTGCTGCGGTGCACGCCGGGAAAAGGGCAAAAATCAGTGCTTGTGTTCCATCGGAGCCGGCATCGGATTCGCCATCGGGCGCACGACCTTGGCATCGACCTGCTTGCTGCTACCGTCGTCGAAGGTCAGGGTGATGGGCACGCTGTCGCCTTCCTTCATTGGCGCTTTCAGGTCGATCAGCATGACATGCAGACTGCCCGGCTTGAGCACGGCTTCGCCCTTGGCCTTGACATCGATGGACTGCACAGGGCGCATTTTCATGACGCCGCCGTCGTTGATATGGTTGTGCAGCTCGGTCACCTTGGAGGCCGGATTGTCGGCCTTGACCACCTTCACATCCTTGTCGCCGTTGTTCTTGATCACCATGAAGGCGCCGGTAGCCGGTGCATTCGGCGGTGCCAGGCGGACATACGGCTCCTGCACGGTCACGTTGTCGGCGGCGCCGGCCAGGGCACCCAGGGAAACGAGCAGACCAGCAGCAAGCAGGGACAGATGTTTCATCGGATTTTTCTCCTTCATGGTTGACTCAGGTACTTGCGAATGGCGACCACCACCTGATCCGGTGGCGTCGCATGAGCGATCTTGCCGACCAGCTTGCCGGCAGGATCGACTACATAGGTATCGGCCGAATGGTCGACGACATAACCGTCACCGGCTGTTGCCACCTTCTGCTCGGCGTAGAAGGCACCGTAGCGCTTGGCCACCTCGGCGACTTCCACCGGTGTCCCGGTGACGCCGACCAGCGCCGGATGGAAGAACTTGGCGTAGTCCTTCAGCCGAGCCGGCGAATCGCGCTTGGGATCGACCGAAATGAAGATCATCGCCACCTTGCCCTGCTCCTCCGGCGTCAGGCGGTTCAAACCATCGGTCGTCGCCGCCAGCGAAGTCGGGCAGATGTCCGGGCAGTAGGTGTAGCCGAAATAGACCAGCACCAGTTTGCCCTGATAGTCGTGCAGCGAGACCGGACCATCGGCCGATTGCAGGGTGAAGTCGCCGCCCGCCGGGCCGGCCGCCTTGGGTAACGGGCGTTCGGGCATTTCCGGCTGCCAGAACACGGCCACACCGGCCACCACGACAGCAAGCAGCACGGCAACGATCAACAACAGGCGTTCGCTTTTCATTCGTGGTTCCCCGTGGCAAAGCGGAAGGGAATGGCAATGCGCTCCTTGCCGGTCTCGACCAGCACCGTCGCCTGCCAATCCATCTGGCCGGTGATGCAGACCGGCAGCGTCGTCTCGCCGACGAAGCTGCCCTCGCCCTGCGCTTTCAGCTCGGGGCGATTGAGCCCCATGTTCATATCGACCCCGGCGAAATCGACCTCGACGCGCGCCGGCGTGAAGTCTGTCGCCTTGACCTGGATTCCAAACGGCTTGACCAGCGGAATCGGGCGCGTCCCCATGGTCAATTCGATCTCGCCACCACTCGGCAAGGCCACCTTGCAGGCCTGTACTTGAAGGTTGCAAGCCGGGTCGGGCTGAACCGTGACATCGGCCTTGGGCAGCAGCAGCGGCGACAGCTTGAAGCCGACAACGAC
Organism: Azonexus sp.; assembly: GCA_041904995.1. Lineage (GTDB taxonomy): Bacteria > Pseudomonadota > Gammaproteobacteria > Burkholderiales > Rhodocyclaceae > Azonexus. The sequence continues at coordinate 44,957 of JAYRMB010000012.1, read as the reverse complement.
AATCAGTGCGATCAACTCGAGGCCGATCAAATCAATCAGTATTTTCTTATTCACAAGCCCAATCCGGCCACTTTCGTTGCGGTCGCAGCATTTTCCCGCAGAAAGCGTCCATGAAATTAGCAAACATCAATTTTTTCACAACCCATGGGGAATACAGTGTGCGACAAATTGCCGCAGGGGGTGTGCCATCCACTGTGACGATGGAGGGTAGGAAGTTGAACTTCTTGTTTTTCTAGGGAGAAACGCAATGAAACATTTTGCAGTGAAAACCACCGCACTGCTGCTGGCAGCCGGTTTTGCCGCAACGGCATGGTCTGCCGAATCGCTGCAGGACGTGATGAAGCGTCGCAGCCTAAGTCAGCAAGACTTGCTGGCTGCGGCCAAGACCTATGTCCCGACCGGCAAGCGTGACGAATTCGTCGCTTTCAGTTCGGGTGGCCAATCCGGCCAGATCATCGTGTATGGCATTCCGTCCATGCGCATCCTGAAATACATTGGCGTTTTCACGCCTGAACCCTGGCAGGGCTACGGTTTTGATGAAAACTCCAAGGCCGTTCTGCGCCAGGGCAACATCGACGGCAAGGAAATCACCTGGGGGGATACGCACCACCCGGCCATTTCCGAAACCCAGGGCAAATATGACGGTCAATTCCTGTTCATCAACGACAAGGCCAACCCGCGTATCGCCGTGGTCGACCTGCGTGACTTCGAAACCAAGCAGATCGTGGTCAATCCGATCTACAAGTCGGAACACGGCGGTGCCTTCGTCACGCCGAACACCGAGTACGTCATCGAAGCCGCCCAGTACGCTGCCCCCCTGGAAAACCGCAAGTTCTATCCGCTGGAAGAGTTCAACGAGAAGTATCGCGGTGGCGTGACCTACTGGAAGTTCGACCGCAAGGAAGGCCGCATCGACACGAAGGAATCCTTCTCGCTCGAACTGCCGCCGTATTCGCAGGATCTTTCCGACGCCGGCAAGGGCCCGTCTGACGGCTGGTCCTTCACCAACTCCTTCTGTTCCGAGCGCTACGTTGGCGGCATTGAAAAGGGCCGTCCGCCGTATGAAGCCGGCTGCTCCGCCAAGGACACCGACTATCTGCACGTGATCAACTGGAAGAAGGCCGCCGAACTGGTCGCCCAAGGCAAGGCCAAGACCATCAACGGTCACAAGGTCCTGATGATGGAAACCGCGATCAAGGAAGGCATCCTCTTCCTGGTGCCGGAACCCAAGTCTCCGCACGGCGTCGACGTGACCCCGGATGGTAAATTCCTGACTGTTTCTGGCAAGCTGGACACCCACGTTTCCGTCTATTCCTTCGAAAAGATCCAGGCCGCCATCAAGGCTGGCAAGTTCGAATCCAAGGATCCGTACGGCATTCCGGTCATCGGCATGAAGGATGCGCTACACACCCAGGTTCAGCTGGGCCTTGGCCCCTTGCACACGCAGTATGACTCCAAGTCCTGCATTGCCTACACCTCGCTTTATGTCGATTCTCAGGTTGTGAAATGGGATCACTGCCAAGGTAAGGTACTCGACAAGATCTCGGTGCACTACAACATCGGTCACCTGATGACCATGGAAGGTGACTCCGCCGATCCGAAGGGTCGTTACCTGGTTGCACTGAACAAGCTGTCCATCGACCGCTTCACGCCAGTTGGCCCGCTGCACCCGCAGAACCACCAGCTGATCGACATCTCGAACGACAAGATGCAACTGTTGTACGACATGCCGTTGCCGCTGGGAGAGCCGCACTACGTTGTTGCTATCGACGCCACCAAGCTGAAGCCGGGCGTGCGTTACAAGGTCGGTACCGACTCCCGTACGGACAAGCCGCATCCAGGCGCCGTCCGTGCTGGCGAAGAAACGACGACCAAGAAGGGCAACAAGATCGAGGTCAAGGGTACGCTGATCCGCTCGCACATCACGCCGGAAACCATCGAGGCTGAAGTGGGCGACGAAATCACCATCCACCTGACCAACCTCGAACGCGCCCAGGACGAAACCCACGGCTTCACCGTGTCAACTTACAACACCCACGCTTCTGTGGAACCGGGCAAGACGGTCACCGTCAAGTTCAAGGCCGACAAGGAAGGCGTCTATCCGTACTACTGCACGGAATTCTGCTCCGCACTGCACCTCGAAATGCAAGGCTATCTGTTGGTCAAGCCGAAGGGCTGGAAGCCGACCAAGACCGCCGAAGCCAAGGCCAGCTACACCGAAGCCGACTACAAGGCGACAGTGAAGAAGGTTGCTGATACCCAGGTCGTCATCGATTCCGTGGTCGGTTACATCACCAGTGTGAACTTCAAGGACTTCCCGGATGTCGTGGCCATGGTCGAAGATGCAACCGACCAGCTGGGCAAGATGAAGGATGCCAAGGCCAAGCACGAAGCCGCAGCCGCCAAGAAGGACTGGGATCAGGCCAACCTGTGGGCTGAGCAAGTGTGGCAATACCAGGTCAAGGCTGCTGACATCGGTCTGCGCGCCAAGACCTACCTTGAGCAAAACGGTGCCAAGAAGGTCAAGTAAGCAATCTTGATCTGACTTAAGGCAATCATTGGGGGGCAGAGCGATTCTGCCCCTCGTTTCATTTCAGGAGGGAAAAACCATGAAATTTGTAATGACACTCATCGCCGCAGCCTTCGTCGCTGCTCCAGCCATCGCCGCCGATGGTGCCGCCCTGTACAAGGACAAGACCTGCAACGCCTGTCACGGCCCCAAAGGCGACAAGCCGCTGATGCCGAACTACCCGAAGGTTGCCGGCCAGAATGCGGCGTATCTCGAAGCTCAAATGAAGGACATTAAGAGCGGTGCGCGCAACAACGGTCAAACCGCAGCGATGAAGGGCGTCATGCACTTGGTCAGCGACGAGGAAATGAAGGTTATCGCCGACTACCTGTCGAAACTCAAATAAGCGTGAAAAGCCCGGCCTGCCGGGCTTATGACCCACATCAAGGAATGCTGATATGGCTAGTCAGACAATGCCGTCATCGTTCCGCACAACCTGCCATAAAAGGATACCGAACATGAAAGCATCTCTACTACTGGTCGGCCTGCTCAGCGCCGGCATCGCCTTCGCCGGCCCCCCGGCCCCCCATGCCGACGGGATCGAAGCCAAGGGCTACAAGTGGAACGCCGAAGGCGGCGAAAAATCCGAAGCGCTGAAGCTCAAGGGCGACAAAAAGCGCGGTGAAGAAGCCTATGAAGTCTGTGGCGCCTGCCACCTCCCCTCCGGTGCCGGTCGTCCGGATGGCACCTTCCCGCAGTTGGCCGGCCAGCACACCACCGTTCTGATCAAGCAGATGGCCGACATCCGTGCCGGCACCCGTGACAATCCGACCATGTACCCGTTCGCCGCAACCTTGACCGACCCGCAGGAACTGGCCGATGCTGCCGCATACATTGAGAGCCTGTGCATCCCGGCCGACCACGGCAAGTATGAGGGCGCAGATGCCGCCGCCCAGATCGCCAAGGGCAAGGAACTGTACGAGAAGCAGTGCCTGGAATGCCACGGCTCGAACGGCGAAGGCAAGAAAGACAAGTTCTACCCGGTGATCGCCGGTCAGCACTACAAGTATCTGCTGCGCCAGATGACCGAGATTCGCGACGGTCATCGCCGTAACGCCAACCCGGATATGGTCAAGGTCATCAAGCCCTACACCAACGATCAGCTGGTGGCGATTTCCGCCTATCAATCCAGCCTGGTCATGCCGGGGTCGATGTGCAAGCCCAAGGCCGGCAAGAAAAAGTAAGGTAGCGTCATCGCAGTATCGCTGCCCGCCTCGAGCGGGCAGCACCTCACCCGGCTCCTGGCCGGGCGCAATATCCAAGAGAGCAGCGTCATGAACAAAGAAAACAAAATCATCGGCGGTTTGACCCTGATCGCACTCATCGCGCTGATCGCCGCCTATTTCTCCCCCATCTGGTGGGTTTCCCTGACCGCCCCGAATTATCCGCCCGATGCCTTCCCCGATGGCATCCGCATCCACTTCCACTTTGACGGGGTCTATAACGGCTGCAAAGCAGCCGGCAAAGGCACCCGGATGGCCAACGAGATCATCCAGAAGGATCTGGCTCACGACGACGAGCGCTACAACCCGATCACCGACGCCAAAAAAGATGTCGACAAGGGAGCCGAAGGTCTCGATTGCGTTCATGAAATGAACACCATCAACCACTACGTCGGCATGTTCCCGATCGCCACCGGCGCCCCGGTCGAGAAGCCGCTCGCCAAGTTCTTCTTCGGCTTTTTTGCCGTGATGATGCTGGCCTTTGCCATGGCCAAGAAAAAAGCCCGCGTCATGACCCTCACCATCGGCTTTGCCGCCGTTGCTGTATGGATGATCGTCGACCAGTTCGTGCTGGGTCACCTGGCCAGCCACGTCGATCACTACATGCAGGAAGCCGGCACCTTCTTCAAGGAACCGGACAAGATCAAGATTTGGGGTGACAACGTCAGCCTCTACTCCAAAGTCGTTATTTTCGGTCTGATCGGCGTGATGGTGGTGGTGGTTGCTGCTACTGCTGCTATTCGCTCCTTCCAGTTGCTGCTCGCCTTGGTGCCGGCATTGCTGCCGGCCTTCTTCGTCATTACTTACGCCGGCTGGCTGTGGTTCTTCGGCCACAACCTGCACCCGTGGGGCGCCTTCACGGTCAAGCCCTTCATGCCGACCGTCTTCGGCGAAGGCAAAGTGGCTCAGTTCTCGACCTTCTCGTATCCCTACTGGGGCTACGGCCTTCTGCTGATCATCTTCGTCTGCATGATGCTGGCCCTGCTGATCCGCCGCAAGCAACTGCGCGAAGGCCAAGCTGAGTAAATTCCGTGCGCCATCTTAATATCCTGGCCAAGGCGGGGATTGCCGCTTCGCTGATCCTCGCTTTCTCCATTGGCAACACCGAACAGCAACTTGGCTCCAACGCTGACCTAAGCACGGCGCCCCGTGTCACCATCGACCGACCCAAACCGACGTTCATGCTAATGGAGCGCGACAAACGCATCCACGGCCTGAAGCCGTTTCAGCAACTGGTAGACAAAGCCGAACCCGGTTCCGTATTGAAACCGCCTCCCGGCTTCTACGCCGGTCCCGTAACCATCGACAAGCCCCTGACCATCGATGGAGGCGGAAAGGTCACCATCGATGCCGGTGACAAGGGTACGGTGATGATGCTCAATGCCCCCAACTCGGTACTGCGCGGCATCCGACTGACCGGCTCGGGCGACTCGCACGACACTGACGATTCCTGCCTCGACGTGCGCGGCCACAACAGCGTGATCGAGGATGTCACGGTCGACAACTGCCTGTTCGGCATCGACCTCAAACAGGTCAATAACAGCGTCGTGCGCAACAACCGCATCAAGTCCAAGGACTTTGAATTGGGGGTACGCGGCGATGCTCTGCGGCTCTGGTACAGCAATAACAATCTGATCGAGAAGAACGAGATTATCGATTCGCGCGACATGGTTGCCTGGTATTCCCACAAGAACGTTTTCCGCGACAACCTAGGACGGCGCAGCCGCTACTCGATCCATTTCATGTTCGCCAACGACAATATCGTCGAAGGCAATCGCTTCTATGACAATGCCGTCGGCATCTACTTCATGTATACCGAAGGCGGAGCCGCCCGCAACAACGTGATTTCCCACGCCACCGGTGCAACCGGCATGGGTATCGGCTTCAAGGAAGCTTCCGGCACCATCATCGAAAACAACGAGATCATTTACTGCGGCATCGGCATCGGTTCCGATCTCTCACCTTTCCAACCCGACTCGACCATCGAGATCAAGGGCAACCGCTTCGCCTACAACGGTATCGGCATCTTGTTCAATTCGGAAACTGGCGGCAACAACGTTCGCGACAATATTTTCGAGGGCAACCTGACCCAAGTAACCTATGGTGGTCGAGGCGATAACAACAATTCCGCCAAGAATTTCTGGGAGGGGAATTTCTGGGACGATTATCAAGGCTTTGACCGTAACGGTGATGGGATTGGCGATCAGATACATGAAAACTTCGCCTATGCCGACCAGATATGGATCGAACTGCCGGTCGCCCGTTTCTTCCGCAGCTCTCCGGTCATGGAACTGCTCGATTTCCTCGAGCGTCTCGCGCCCTTCTCCTCGCCGGACCTGATCCTGCGTGACGAGAAGCCGCGCTTCGTCAAACCCCATCGCGAGGCCTGATCATGGGCGACGCCGACCAAAAACCCCGCCCGGCCGCCAAACCGGCCATGTCCATCGAAAAAGCGCAGAAGGCGCGGCGCAAATTTTTGCAATCGATCGGTCTGACCGTGGGTGTCGTCGGCATCTCAATGCTTGGCTACCTACCGGTTGTCAGCGCTCGCCACACTCGTCTGCGCCCTCCCGGCGCCTTGAACGAAAGCGATTTTCTCGCCTCTTGCATCAAGTGCGGCCAATGCGTTCAGGTCTGTCCGGTGCAGGCGATCAAGCTCGGCGATCTGAACGATGGTTTCGGCGTCGGCGTGCCGCATATCGATGCGCGCGAACAGGCCTGCGACTTCTCCTGCGATGCGGTGCAATGCATCCTGGCCTGCCCGACCGGCGCGCTGACCTACCACAAGCCTGAATTCATGAATGTCCGCAGCGGCGCCCAACTGGCTGCTGCCCCCATCCTGAAGGCCAAGGAAAAGGATGCCGAGCCGACGCTTAACCTGAAAGAGCGCATCGGCGTCGCCAAACTGGTCCGCCCGGAATCCTGTTTGGCCGTTCAGGGCAAAGGTTTCAAGGGACAGGCACGCGGCCCTGCCTTCAAGGGTGAAATGCGCTACATGGAGGTCGACCGCTGGAAACCGATTCCCGTGCGCGACCATCCCTACGATGTGCCGCTGTGCGATCTCTGCGTGCGCGAATGCCCGGTCAAGAATGCCATCGAATTGCGCCCGATCAAGGGGGCCGACGGCGTCGAGCGCATGACCCCGGTCGTGCTCGAACCCTGCGTCGGCTGCGGCGTCTGCGAGATGATCTGCCCGGCCGAGCCGACCGCCATCGTGGTCGAGGCACAAGCTGTCTGGAAAGGAGAACAGGCATGAGCCGCTTCGCCGACCTGTTCATGGGCATGTTGGGTGCCGCCCCGAAAAAACCGGAAAAAGTCTCCGCCAAGGTGCAGCAGATCATGCTCGTCAAATACGAGGACAAGGATCGCTACATCAAGGAAAAGCTGCACGCCCGCGCCCACCACAGCCCCAGCCACAAGTGGCGCAATCGCCGTTGGGCCGTGCTGCTGGCCGTCAATTTGCTCTTCCTCGTCAGTTTCTGGCTCGACATCCAGCTGCTCGAAGGCTCGCTCACGGCATCCCGCTTCGTCGGCTTTCACCTGATCGACCTGAACTCCGCCTTGCAGGTGATGCTGGCCCACAAGCACATCATCGTTAACCTGTTCATCGGTACCTTCACGGTCTTTCTGATCTGGGTTCTGCTTGGCGGACGCACTTTCTGCTCCTGGGTCTGCCCTTACCACCTGGTTGCCGAACTGACCGAAAAGCTGCACCTCAAGCTGGTCGACAAGAAGATCGTCACCGATCACGAATTCCACCGCGGCACACGTACCGTGTTCTGGGTACTGTTCGGACTGATGTCCATCGTCACCGGCTACACGGTATTCGAGACGCTGTCGCCGACCGGCATCCTGTCGCGCGCCCTGATCTACGGCCCCGGCCTGGCGCTGGGCTGGGTCTTCCTGCTGCTGCTGTTCGAAGTCTTCTGGTCGCGCCGCGCCTGGTGCCGCTATATCTGCCCCATCGGCCTGACCTACGGTGCAGTCGGCGCCATCTCGCCCTTGCAGATCAGCTACCACGTCGAACATTGCTTCCACGAAGGCGATTGCCGCAAGGTCTGCCTCGTACCCCACGTCCTGGATGTGACGATCAAGGGCCGTGCCACTGACGAAACCATGGGCCTCGGCCCCGACTGCACACGCTGCGGCCTGTGCGTCGACACCTGCCCGACCGGCGCGCTGCGTTTCGAGGTCAAGGGTTTGTCGAAATTGCTCTGAGCATCTCTGGTTTTTGGCCATCAAGGGCAGTGCACCGCAGCACTGCCCTTTTTCATTGGCTCACCCCGGTCACACCCCGCACTGCCCCTGCATGGCGTCGTTTTCTTGCCAATTGCGGTGCAAAAGCGCACAGCAAACGCTATTTAGCGATAGCCAAGCCCACCCAGGCCATTCGATAATCAGAAAACACTGATACGGCAAATAGCTTAGCGAATGGATACGCAGCCTGGCACTAACGTTTCCGACGGGATGGTCGAGAACCACAAGCTGCTCGATTTCATTCTGGACGAGGCTTCAGGCTTCGTTTATGCCATCGATATGGCCAGCCATGAAATTCTGTATGCCAACGGCAGCGTGCTCCGCACCTTTGGCCAGGATGTTGTCGGCCAAACCTGCTATCGCGTGCTGCAAAAGGATTTGCACGCCCCCTGCCCCGGCTGCCCGGCCATGCCAGCCGCTCCAATCGCCGATACGGAGCCCCAGCTAGCCGAGTGGGAAAACGTCAACAGCATCAACCAGCATACCTACCTGTTCAACGGCCGCCATTTGCGCTGGCCGGACGGGCGGCATGTGCGCCTTCAGGTTGGCATCGACATCACCCGTCAGAAAGCGCATGAAGCGGCAATCGAGCAGGAACGCAAAGAGTCGCTCGAAGCCTTCGAGATCCTGACCAACGCGACCATCGAAGGCCTGATCATCTACGACGAGAACAAGCGCTGCATCCGCGTCAATCAGGTCGCACCGCAAATCTTCGGTTACCGCGCGGAAGAAATGATCGGCATGGATGCCTTCGCCTTCATCGGCCCGGAATCGCGCGATCATGTCCGCCAGGTCATCCGCAACATCGACCAGGCACCTTATGAAGCGCAGATGCTGCGCCGTGACGGTTCGGTGTTCTGGGCCATCCTGCGCGGCCGCGACCTCATGCTGGCCGGACGAAAAATCCGGGTTTCGGCCATTCTCGACATCTCCGACATCAAGGAAAAGGAAGCGCAGATCAGCCGCCTGGCCTATTACGACGCGCTGACCGGGCTGCCCAACCGCCGCTACCTGCATGATCGCCTTGGTCAGGCATTGAGCGCCTCCGACCGAAGCGGACAATTCGGCGCCCTCCTCTTCATCGACCTCGACCACTTCAAGGCCATCAACGACACCCGCGGCCACGCCGTCGGCGACAAGGTCTTGATCGAGGCGGCGCAACGCATCCGCCATCACACGCGCGAAGCCGATTTCGTCAGCCGCTTTGGCGGCGACGAGTTCGTCATCCTGCTCGAAGGATTGAGCTCCCTGGAATGGGAGGCTTCGCAAAAATCCCTGCAGGCGGCACAGAAAGTCCTGGCAGCGCTGGCCGAAAACTACCGTATCGACGGTTTCGACTACCGCCTGAGCGGCAGCATCGGCATCGCGCTGTTCCGAGGCAACGATGTCTCGCGTGAAGATCTGCTGCGCTATGCCGACACCGCGATGTACAACGCCAAAGATTCGGGCCGCGACATGGCGCGCTTCTTCGACCCCGTGCTGCAGGAACAGATCGAGGCGAAGGTATTGATGATCGCCCGCCTGCGCGACATCCTCGAACAGGATCGGCTACGCATTCATTACCAGCCGCAAGTCCTGTTCAGCGGCGACACCGCAACCTATGGGGTCGAACTGCTGGCCCGCTGGCCGGATGAACCGGGCGGCATGATTCCCCCGAGCCTTTTCATTCCGGCAGCCGAAGAAAGCGGCCTGATCGTCCGGCTCGGCCAATGGGTCCTGCAGCATGCGGTACGTCAGTTGAAGGCCTGGGAAAGCGACCCGGTACGCAAGGACTGGCGCATCTCGATCAACGTCAGCGTCCGCCAACTCGAGGAAGGCGACTGCATCGCACGCATCTCCGAACTGCTGGAAAAACTTCGTTTTCGTCCAGACAAGCTCTGCCTCGAACTCACCGAGAGCATCCTGCTGGACCACACCGAAGACCGGCTGCGCAAGCTGTGGCAGCTCCGAGAAATGGGCTTTTTGCTCTCGATCGACGATTTCGGCACCGGCTACTCTTCGCTCGCCTACCTGAAGCGCCTGCCGATCAACGAGCTGAAGATCGATCGCTCCTTCATCAGCGAGATCGAAAGCGACTCGAGCAACGCCATTCTGGTCCAGACCATGATTTCCATCGGCCAACAGTTCGGCTATGAAGTCGTGGCCGAGGGTGTCGAAAGCGAAGCGCAATATCGCCGACTTCTGGAGATGGGTTGCACCCGCTTCCAGGGCTACTACTTCGGCCGCCCGCAAGCGCTCGAACTTCCCGCCGGCGTTTAAGCCCAATCGCGCCCTCTTTCGGCCGCTGGACAGAGGCGGGCTTTTTGAGCAAAAAGCACCGTGCACCGCAGCAGTGAGCAAAACATAGCGAACGATGACGCCGCAGGTATCGCGATTACGCCAGCGCCCGCCGTAGAATCTTCATCCGAACGCCAGGCGAGCACAGCTACATTTTCGCCGGGGCCGCCATCCGTGGGCTTTTCGCCGTTCGGCAAGCCGATGTTTTTTGATCGAAGTTCAATGTTCAGCGCTGGCTGCCCCCTATAATCGCCCGCATGATCCAGTTCAAGAACGTCGCCAAGACCTTTCGCAAAGCTCGCGTCCTCGACGGCATCAGCCTCGACATCGCCCTCGGCGAACGGGTCGCGCTGATCGGCTCCAACGGGGCCGGCAAGACCACTTTAATCCGCTGCTTGCTCGGCGAATACACGCATGACGGCACGGCCGCCATCGGCGGCCTCGACCCGCGCGCCAACCGCACGGCGGTGCTCGGCCAGATCGGCTTCGTGCCGCAGTTGCCGCCACCGCTGAAGATGCCGGTCGGCCAGCTGATCGATTTCTCGGCCTCGCTATGCGGCACCGACCCGCAGCGCATCCACGCCATCGCCAAGCGCCTCGGGCTCGATATCGAGAGCATCCTGACCCGCCAGTTCGTGCGCCTCTCGGGCGGCATGAAGCAGAAGCTGCTGATCGCCATCGCCCTCGGCCGCGATGCCAAGGTGCTGGTCATGGACGAGCCGGCCGCCAACCTCGACCCCGAAGCGCGCAAGATTTTCTTCGACCTGCTGGCCGAACGCCTCGACGACGCCACGATGATCATCTCCAGCCACCGTCTCGACGAGGTGTCGTCGCTGGTCAATCGCGTCATCGAGATGGACATGGGCAAGGTCGTGCTCGACGACAAGGTCGCCGACGACGTCACGCTGACCGACGTGCTGGCCTGCCGCATCCAGTTGAAGCGCTTCGAGCCGGCCTTCGCCAAGGCGCTCGACGGCTGGAACATCGCTGCCACCGACGAGGCACAGTTGCAATGGCAAGGCGAAATCGCCGGGCCAGACCGCCTGCGCTTCCTTGGCATCGTGTCGCGCTACACGGCACTGGTCGCCGACCTTTCGCTGAGCGAGCGTTGACCATGTGCGATCGCCATCGCCGCGACTTCCTCGCCCGTACCGGACTAGGCGGTCTGTTGCTGACGCCGCTCGCCGCCGCCCTGTCCGGCTGCAAGACCGGCAACTGGCCGGATGGCATGGCCGAGATCAAGTGGGACCGCGACACCTGCGTGCGTTGCAGCATGGTCATCTCCGACCGCCGCTTCGCCTGCGAGGTGCGCGGTGGACCGGACAACGTCGTCTTCAAGTTCGACGACCCTGGCTGCATGGCTTTCTGGCTCAAGGAGAAGGCCGAGAAATACCCATGGATGGCCGATCCTTCTACGAAAATCTGGATCGCCGACTTCGACAGCAAGAGCCGCGAAGCGATGCACTGGCTGGACCCGAAACGTGCCTATTTCGTCACCCGCACTTCGCCCATGGGCTACAACTTCGCTGCCGTCAGCGCCCCGCTGGCCGGCACCCTGGATTTCACCGACATGCGCCAGCACGTACTGGCCAAAGGGAAGTAAATGAAGCAACTCTGGCTCACCGCCAAACTGGACATCGTCGAATCGCTGCGTGCCCGCTGGTTCCAGATCTACACGCTGGTCTTCGGCGGTATCGTCGCCCTGCTCTTCGTCTTTGGCCTGACCGAATCGCGCGTGCTCGGCTTCATTGGCCTCTCCCGCCTGCTGGTCACCTACATCCAGCTGACCATGGCCATCCTGCCCATCTTCGTGCTGATCACGACAGTGCGCTCGGTGGCCGGCGACCGCGAGGCGGGTGTCTTCGAATACCTGCTGTCGCTGCCGGTCGGTCTCGGCGCCTGGTTCTGGGGCAAGATCGTCGGCCGCTACATCGTCGTCTTCGCACCGGTCTTCCTGGCCATGCTGGGCGCCGTCGTGTGGGCGACCATCGTCGATATCGAAGTGCCCTGGGGCATGTTCGGCTACTACACCGCCCTGCTCGCCGTCATGGCCATGTGCTTCCTCGGCATCGGCATGCTGATCTCGGCCATCGCGCGCAGCACTGACATGGCGCAAGGCGCCGCCTTCATGGTCTGGCTGACCCTGCTGCTCTTCCTCGACCTGATCCTGCTCGGCGTCATGATTCAGGGCAAGATCGCACCTGAGTTGGCCGTCACGCTGGCCCTGGCCAATCCGCTGCAGGTCTTCCGCACCGCCGCGCTGGCCTTGTTCGACCCGCAACTGATCGTGCTCGGCCCTTCCGCCTACGTCATCCTCGATCTGTTCGGCGCCACCGGCTACAAGGTATTCGCCCTGGTCTATCCGGCGGCACTTGGCGTCATCAGTGCTACCATCGGCTACGTTCTGTTCCGCCGCGGTGATTTGCCCTGATCATGCCCTTGGTTAAATTAGTTTCCAGCCTGGTTTTTGCCCTTTTTGCCTCGTGCACCGCAGCACAGGAGTTGCCGAGCAGCGCTCCGCTTTTCGCGGCGACCCTGAGCAATATGGACGACAAGCCGGTGGCACTTGAGCGCTACAAGGGCAAACCGCTGGTGGTCAATTTCTGGGCCCGCTGGTGCGGCCCGTGCAAGGCCGAGATTCCCGAACTGATCAAGTTCCGCAACGCGCACAAAGGCAAGGTCGAGGTGCTCGGCATCGGTATCGAGGAGCGGGCCGAACCAGTGAAGGAATTCGCCAAGGCCTACGACATGGATTACCCGGTCTTTGTCGCCAAGGAGCAAGGCATTCCGCTGATGCAGGCCCTCGGTAACAAGAAGGGCGGCCTGCCCTACACGCTGTTCATCGACCGGAATGGCCAGATCGTGCAGCTCAAGATGGGCCTGATCAAGAAAGCCGATCTCGAGGCCGCCGAAGCGGCCTTGCTCAAACCCTGAGCTTGCTTAAACGGTCACGCGGTTAATCAGCGCCGTCAGTTCCGGGTAATAGACCAGGCGGCTGAGCCGAAGTTGGCGATTCAGCCGGATGGTTTCCACCGCCTCACGGGCAGCGGCCGATTGCTCCAGCAGCATCGGAAATGCCGTGCGCGGATCGACCAGGGAAAAGATATTGCCCAGCAGCTTGCCGCATTCGCGATAGTGACGCGGATCGAGTTGGACGTATTGAGCACCGCCATCGCACGCATCAAGATAACTCGCGGCAGCGGTGGCCGTGGATTCGAGGGCGCTCAGTTGCGATCGGGTGAAGTAGGTCATTTTCTGACTCCAAACACTACCTGGCACGAGGCCAGACGGTTCCCAGTCTAGGCGTCGTCCCCGCCGAATTCCGTGATTTATTTGGCACTTTCCGGCAAATGCCCTTTAGGGCAAAAGCCGCGCCGAATCAGCGTTCGCGGAAGTTTCGGTGGCAGGTCTGACAGGTGTCGTAGACCTTCTTGTACGGCTCGCCGACGGCGTTCTTGTCCTTCTTGTTGGCGGCGGCCAGCAATTCGTCCGTGGCGGCGAGGAAACCCTGCTTCTGCTTGTCGAACTCGGCTGCCTTGCTCCACACCTCGGGCTTGGATTTGCTCGGCGGGTAGTTGGTATCGGCCCCGAAATGCCCCCACGGCTCATCGCGCTTGGCCACCAGCTCGGCGGCCATGGCAGCGAACTTGTCGGCGTCGTAGCGATTGTCCTTGAGCATCGTCCCCATCGGCTCGAAGCTGCGCAGGATACTCTTGAAGGCCTCTTGGCGGGTCTTCACTGGCTGACCGGGGCGGGTGTCCTCGACTTCGCCGCAGGCGGCCAGAAACACGAAGGGCAGGAGCAGGAGCACGGACGAACGCGACATGGCATGAACGGTCAGGAAAAAAGGAGCCGCAATTATACGGAGCCAACGCTGACAGGCTGCCGACAGTGGCGTGCGAAATCTCGGAATCAACGATCAATAATTTCCGGATTTCCGCACACACATCCTGGCAATAGGCTCATACAAAACGTGAATTCAATGACTTAGCGCACCAATCAAACTGGCACATCTCCTGCAAACGTTTTCCGCCATGCCGCCCTGCGGTTATCTAAAAACTCTGGAGGAGATATCCATGCACAAGTCCATCCGCCTCGCCCTGATTGCCGCCGTTGCCACCGGCAGCCTCGCCGCTCAGGCCCAGACGCCCGATGTTGTCCGCCTCGGCAACCTGAAGTTCGCCCACTACGGCGCCGTCTCCTACATGAAGGAATACTGCGGCAAGTACAACCTGAAGGTCGAGGAACGCATGTTCCCGAAGGGGCCTGACATCATGCCGGCCATCGTCGCCGGCGAAATCGACATCGCTGCGCTGGCCTCCGACGGCGCCATTTCAGGCCGCGCCAACGGCGTGCCGATCGTCACCGTGGCCGGCTTTGCCAAGGGCGGCGCCCGCCTGGTTGCCGGGGCCGAGACGGGCATCAAGGACATCCAGGGCCTGAAGGGCAAGAAGGTCGGCGTCACTCGCGGCGGCGCCCACGAGCTGCTGCTCTACGCCGAGCTGGAAAAGGCCGGCCTGACCTGGTCCGACAAGCCGGGCAAGGACGTGCAGGTCGTCTTCCTCGCCTTCGCGGACCTCAACCAGGCACTGGCCACCAAGCAGATCGACGCCATGTGCCAGTCCGAGCCGCAATCTTCGCAGGCCATCAACAAGAAGTTCGGCGTCGAGATCATGAAGCCGTACAACACCAAGATGGGCGAGCCGGTGCGCCTGCTGGTCATGACCGAGAAGATGTACAACGAGAAGAAGGACGTTGCCCAGCGTGTCATGAAGTGCTTCGTCGAAACCACCGCGCTGTTCAACAAGGACATGGCGCTGGCCGAGAAATATGTGCGCGAACAGATGTTCAAGGGCCAGATCACGCCGCAGGACTTCCAGGACGCGATGGACAACGCCGACTACACCTACGACGTCTCGCTCGAACACGTCGATGTCACCACCGACTTCATGAACAAGTATGGCGTCGGCCGCATGGCCAAGCCGCCCAAGGCCGCCGAATGGGTCAAGCTCGACCTGCTGCAGAAGGCCAAGGCCGACCTGAAGGTGAAGTAAGCGATGCTGCAGAAACTGAAGAACTTCGCCCACGGCGCCCTGGTGCCTGTGCTGGTGCTGATCGTCTGGGAGGCCTGCTCGCGGGCAGGCCTCTTTTCCGAAGTCGTCATGCCGGCCCCGTCGGCTGTGGCCGCCAAGTGGTGGGCTTACCTGCTGCCGGCCCAGCCGCAGGCCGAAGGCCAGAGCATGCTTGCCTGGCTGCTTTCGGGCGAACTGCTGCATGACGCCTATTCCAGCCTCTATCGCGTCATCGCCGGCTTCATCATCGGCGCCGGCCTGGCCCTGCCGCTCGGCCTGCTGATGGGCGCCAACCAGCGCATCTACGACCTGTTCAACCCGCTCGTCCAGATCCTGCGCCCGATCCCGCCCATCGCCTACATTCCGCTGGCCATCCTGTGGTTCGGCCTGGGCAATCCGCCGTCCTTCTTCCTGATCGCCATCGGCGCCTTCTTCCCGGTGCTGATGAACACCATCGCCGGCGTCCGCCAGGTGGACGGCATCTACATCCGCGCCGCGCGCAACCTCGGCGTCGGTCAATGGACAATGTTCACCCGCGTCATCCTGCCCGCCGCCACGCCCTACATCCTCGCTGGTGTGCGCATCGGCATCGGCACCGCCTTCATCGTCGTCATCGTCTCCGAGATGATCGCGGTCAATGACGGCCTCGGCTTCCGCATCCTGGAAGCGCGTGAATTCATGTGGTCCGACAAGATCATCGCCGGCATGATCACCATCGGCCTGCTGGGCCTGGCCATCGATACCGCCGTCAGCCGCCTGAACAACCACCTGCTGCGCTGGCATCGCGGCCTGGAGCACTAAGCATGAGCGACATCCTGATCTCCAACGTACAAAAAGTCTTCAAGACGCCGGGTGGCGACGTCGTGGCCTTGAAAGACATCAACCTGACCATCAAGCGGGGCGAATTCGTCTGCCTGCTCGGCCCCTCCGGTTGCGGCAAGTCGACCCTGCTCAACGCCGTGGCTGGCTTCCAGCCGCCGTCGGCCGGCGAAATCGTCATCGAAGGCAAGAAGATCCTGTCGCCCGGCCCGGATCGCGGCATGGTCTTCCAGGAATATGCCCTCTTCCCATGGATGACGGTCGCCCAGAACATCGCCTTCGGCCTGGAAATCCAGAAAAAGGAAAAGGCCGAGATCGAGCTGACGGTGAACCAGTTGCTCGACCTGCTGCACCTGAAGGATTTCCGCGATCGCTTCCCGAAAGACCTGTCGGGCGGCATGCGTCAGCGCGTCGCCATCGCCCGTGTGCTGGCGCTCGACTCGCCGATCATGCTGATGGACGAACCCTTCGGCGCGCTCGACGCCCTGACCCGGCGCAACCTGCAGGACGAACTGCTGCGCATCTGGGAAAAGCTGGGCAAGACCATCCTGTTCGTCACCCACTCGATCGAGGAGTCGATCTACCTGGCCGACCGCATCGTGGTCATGACCTACCGTCCGGGCACGGTCAAGCGCGACCAGTATGTCGACATGCCGCGCCCGCGCGATCCGTCGTCTGCTGCCTTCAACGACCTGAAGCGCGAACTGGGCCGCCTGGTCATGGAGGAACAGCAGCGCCATGCCGCCGCCGAAATGAAGCTGGCTGCGGTGGACTGACTGAAAACGGCAAAAACCCGTACGATGGCGGCAGTGAATTCCTCCGACCTGCCGCTTCCCCACTCCCGCCGTGCCTGGCTTTTGCTGGGTGCGGCGGCGTGCTTTTGCCTGCTGCTCGGCAGCCTGTGCTACCGCATCTTCCTGGCCGGCTACATCGACAGCGAACGCCAGCTTTCCGCGCAGCGCCTCGATGCCTTCGCGCTATCGCTCGAAGCCACGCTGTCGCGCCACGAATCCCTGCCCGGCCTGCTCGCCCTCGACCCGACGCTGGCCGCCCTGCTGCGCGACCCGAAGAATCCGCAGCGCATCGCCGCCGCCAACGCCTATCTCGAAACCGTGCAGCAAGGCGCGGCGCTGGCCAACGCCTTCCTCATCGACATCGACGGCAACACGCTGGCCGCCAGCAACTGGCGCCTGCCACGCAGTTTCGCCGGTCATAACTACGCCTTCCGCCCCTATTTCCGCGACGCACTAACCAAGGGCCTCGGCCGCTTCTACGGCGTCGGCGTCACCACCGGCGAACCCGGCTATTTCCTGGCCGGCCCGGTGCGCGAAGGCGGTCGTACGCTCGGCGTGGTCGTCGTCAAGGTCGGCCTGGAAGCGATGGAGCAAGCCTTGGCCGGCGCTGGCGAAACCCTGCTGCTGGCAGACCAGGATGGCGTCGTCTTCCTATCGTCCAACCGCCAGTTGCGCTATCGTGCCCTGCATCCCTTGCCAACGGCCACCGCCGAGCGCCTGGCCGAGACTAAACAGTATGGCGAACCGCCAATCGCGCCGCTGGCCGACCGCCCACTGCCGCTCGAAGCGACCGAACCGGTGCGCCTGGCGTTGACCGGCCAGCCCGAACGCGAGTGGCTGATTCACGTCCGCCCGGTCGGCAACTCCGGCTGGCAGGTCGTGCAGCTCGGTAACCCCGGCGAAGCCCGCTCGGCTGCCACCGCAGCAGCCACTGCCGTCACCTTCGCTGCCGCCTTCCTGCTCGGCCTCGCTGCCCACTTCCGCCACCGCCAGCGCCGGCGCGAGGAATTGCGCCGCGTCTACGACGAACTCGAAAGCCGCATCGCCGAACGCACCGCCGACCTGACCGAACAGATCGCCGCGCTCGAACGGACCAAGGCCATCCTGCGTGAGACGCGCGATGCTGCCGTGCAGGCCGGCAAGCTGGCGACGCTCGGCCAGATGTCGGCCGGTATCAGCCACGAACTGAACCAGCCGCTCGCTGCTTTGCAGACCTTCGCCGACAACGCCCGTGCCCTGCTGGCCCGTGGCCGCTACGACGAGGTCGGCGAGAACCTGCAGACCATCAGCGAACTGGTCGACCGCACCGGCCGCATCGTGCGCCAGTTGAAGAGCTTCGCCCGCAAGGAAGCTGCAACACCGCAAGCGGTCACCGTCGCCAGCGCCATCGAGCATGCCCAGATGATCGTCGAGCCGCGCCGGCGCGAACTGGCGGCGCACATCGCTGTCGAGTTGCCGGCCGAAGGCTTGCTTGCCATCGCCGAAGCCGGCCGGCTGGAGCAGATCCTGGTCAACCTGCTGCGCAACGGCCTGGATGCCATGGCCGGCCAAGCCTCACCGCAGCTCGAAGTTTCGGCCCAGCGCGAAGGTGATCAGGTCGCCATCCGCGTACGCGACCACGGCCCCGGTGTACCGGACGAGGTGCGCGCCCATCTGTTCGAACCCTTCTACACGACCAAGCCGGCCGGCGAAGGCCTTGGCCTTGGCCTGGCCATTTCGCTGACCATCGCCGAAAGCTACGGCGGCACGCTGAGCGCGCATAATGCGCCCGACGGCGGCGCCGTTTTCGTGCTGACCCTGCCCGCCGCTGGAGACAACCATGCCACACCTGACGCTTGAGTATTCGCGCAACCTGACCGACTTCGACGCCGATGCCACGCTCGTCGCCATCAACCAGGCCATGGCCGACAGCGGCCTGTTCGGCGAGCCCGACATCAAAAGCCGCGCCATCGGCTTCGATCACTTCCACATTGGCACCGCCGACCTGCCGCGTGCCTTCATCCATGTACGCATCGCGATGCTTTCCGGGCGCAGCCCGGAAGACCGCAAACGTCTGGCCGATGGCGTGCTCGCCGCGCTGACTGCTGCGGTGCACGGGCAAAAAACGGCAAAAACCGGGATGGAGCTGCAACTGAGCGTCGAAACCACCGACCTCGACCGCCCGAGCTACGCCAAGGCCGTGCTCAATGGCTGAAGCCATTGTCTTTCTCGTCGAAGACGATACTGCTGTCCGCAAAGGCTGCGAGCAGGCTCTGTCGCTGGCCGACATTGCCGTGCGCGGTTTCGCCGATGCCGAGTCGATGCTCGCCGCGCTCGCCCTGACGCCGCCAGCCCTGGTCGTCACCGACGTTCGCCTGCCCGGCCGTGACGGCATGGCCGTCCTGCGCGAACTTCGCCAGTTCGACCGCGAGTTGCCGGTGCTGCTGATCACCGGCCATGGCGACGTGGCGATGGCCGTCGAAGCCATGCGTGAAGGCGCCCACGACTTCATCGAGAAGCCCTTCGCCTCTGAGCGCCTGATCGCCGCTGTGCGCAGCGGCCTGGAAAAGCGCGCCCTGCGCCTGGAAAACCGCCAGCTCAAGGAGCGCCTGGGCAGCGGTACGACGCAGATCATCGGCCAGTCGCCGGCCATGCAGCACATCCGCCAACTCGTCTCGACGCTGGCGCCGACCGGCGTGGACATACTGCTCAACGGCGAAACCGGCAGCGGCAAGGAAGTCGTCGCCCGCGCCATTCATGAAGCCAGCGGCCGCCGCGGCCCCTTCGTCGCCATCAACTGTGGCGCATTGCCAGAAAGCGTCTTCGAAAGCGAGCTGTTCGGCCACGAGGCCGGTGCCTTCACCGGTGCCGGCAAGCGCCGTATCGGCCGCATCGAGCACGCCAGCGGCGGCACCCTTTTCCTCGATGAAATCGAGTCGATGCCCCTCAACCTGCAGGTCAAGCTGCTGCGCGTGCTGCAGGAGCGCAGCATCGAGCGCCTGGGCAGCAACACCGCCATCCCGGTCGATTGCCGCCTGGTTGTGGCGAGCAAGGCCGACCTCAAGGCCGAGGCCGATGCCGGCCGCTTCCGTGCCGACCTCTACTACCGTTTGAACGTGGTCAGCATCGATTTGCCGCCGCTACGCCAACGCCGCGAGGACATCCCGCTGCTGATGGCGGCCTTCCTGAACGATGCAGCACAACGCTACCAGTGCCCGCCCGCCGAATGGTCACCGGCCGACCTCGCCCGCTGGCAAGCCCACGACTGGCCGGGAAATGTACGAGAACTGAAAAATGTGGCAGACCGCTGGGCACTCGGCTTGCCCGATACCTTAAGCAATCCGATCCAGAACGCACCAGTCGGTCAAGCGCTCGCCACCCAGGTCGACGCCGCGGAAAAAGCCATCATCGAGGCCGCCTTGCGCCACTGCAACGGCAATGTCGCACTGGCCGCAGAATCCCTGCAGACGCCGAAAAAGACGCTTTACGACAAGCTGACACGGCACGGCATTTCAGCCGAAAATTTCCGCACATAGCGAAGGCAGTTTCCGACACCGAAAGGATGTCGGTCAGCTCATTGACGCAAAAAGACGCGTTCCCCAACGCTTGCATTTTTTTCATTTTCAGAATAAAGTCCGGAATGCCACTTTTTGTGTTTTTAACAATGTTAAAAATACGACATAGTCCTGAATCGTGTTTCTGGGGGAAACGCCAATGACCATTGCCCAACGCCTGACCTTGCTGGTCGGATCCGCCATCGCCGGCTTGCTGTTGCTGGCCGGCATCAGCCACCAGCAGATGAACAAAGTCTACGATGCCGCTAACTTCAATAGTGTTAACGTCGTACCGAGCATCCTCGTTCTCGACAAGGTCATCGTCGATTTCAGCCGCATCCGCATTCGTGTCTATCGTCATGTGCTCGCCACCGATCCGAAGGAGATTGAGGCGGCCGACAAGCAGATCGTCGAGGCACGCCAGCTTGTCGAGAAAAACCTGAAGGATTACGAACCGCTCGTCATCAATGACGAAGACAAGCGTCTGCTCGAAACCGAGCGCAAAATGTTTGTCGAATACAACGCAGGGGTCGATCGCGTTCTCGATCTTTCCCGGCAGAACAAGAGCGAGGAAGCCAGGAAATTGCTGGCCGCATCGTCAAAGCAAGCCATGGCCCTGAATGAAGCTCTCGTCGAGCACATGAAATTCAACGCCGACCTCGGCGCCAAGGCCTCCGCCGAAGCCGAAGCCACCAAGAGCCGCGCCGACTGGATATCCATCGTCATCACGCTGATTGCCCTGGCCGTGCTGGCTGCCCTCGGTTTCGCCATCGTGCGCAGCCTGCTCTCCCGCATCGAAGCAGCCAACCAGATGGCCGCCCGCATCGCTGCCGGTGACTTGAGCAGTTCCGGCCAGCTCAACGCTGGCAACGACGAAATCGGCAAGTTGCTGCAATCGCTCGACAAGATGCGCGGCGATCTGGCCAGCACCATCCGTGAAATCGTCGGTCAGGCAGAGCAAGTCGGCACCTCGGCCACGCAGGTATCCGCCGCCGCCCAGCAGGTCGCCGTCAGCAGCGAAAACCAGTCGCAATCGACCTCCTCTGCTGCTGCCGCCGTCGAAGAACTGACGGTCAGCATCGACCACGTCGGCAGCAGCGCCGACGATGCCCGCCAACAGGCCATTGAATCGCAGGATCTGGCGTTGAACAGCGCGCAGGATGTCGACACTGCATCCGGCCAGATTCGCGACATTGCGCAACGCGTCGAGAACACCGCCCAACAGATCCAGGATCTGGCCGAGCAGGTTCAAAAAATTGGCAATATCACCGTGGTCATTCGCGATGTGGCCGACCAGACCAACCTGCTGGCCCTCAACGCCGCCATCGAAGCCGCCCGTGCCGGCGAACAGGGACGCGGCTTTGCCGTTGTCGCCGACGAGGTTCGCAAGCTGGCCGAACGCACTACGCACTCGGTTCAGGAAATCACCTCGATGATCTCCGGCATCCAGAACGATGCGACCACCGCCGTCAGCAGCATGCAAGCCAGCCGCGAAGTCGTGGGCGACGTCGTAGACTCGGCCGAACGTGCCAGCGGCTCGATGAACGGCATCCGCAGTTCGGCCGAAACGATGCAGAACGCCATTTCCGGCATCTCCGAAGCTCTGCGCGAGCAACGCTCGGCCTCGGTGGAACTCTCCCGCAACGTCGAATCCATCGCCCAGTTGTCGGAAGAAAATGCCAGTGCCGTCGCTTCGGTATCGCAAACCGCCAGCCAGCTCGAAGCGGTATCAGCCCGTCTGAAGAGCAGCGTCGCCCGCTTCCGCTTCTAACCCGGCCGGCCTGGCCGGCGTCGAAAAAATGTCGATTCCTGCGGTGCACCGTGGAAATCGGCATTTTTCATGGAGCTTCCCGCATCGTTTCCGCCTTGCGCTTGGCTGGTCTAATCGCCTGGCAGAAGGTACAGTCTCGCCCTTTACGCTTCACGCAGGCCATCATGAAACAAGCCAAAAGCCGTACCCGCTACCCTGAAATGTCCCTTCCCGCCGAACTCGCCACCATCGTCGACAGCGAGGTACAGGACAAGGGCTACAGCAATCATCCGGATGCCATGAAGGCCATCAGCGCCTACCTGCGTCGCGCCGTCGCCTTCGAGCAAAAGCAGCGCTACGGTCGTTGAGCCGGCAGCCTACCCGGCGCTTTGCCGGGCATGGCCAGCGCCGCTAGCGGCAACTCGCCGCCAGCCTCTCGCCCAACCGCTTCTGGCCCGCCGGCCGTTCAGGCGGCGGCGCCGAGCATACGAATCTCGCGCAACGGTACCGACAGCGCAATATTCTGCGCGGCAAACACTTCCAGCAGGCGTTTGTTGATTTCGCCGACCGCCGCATCGTGATCGACGACGGTCACCCACGGCCCCACTCCGATGACGACACCGGCATCGGTCAGCCGTGCAATCCCGAAGACCGGCACCGGCTCGCGTAGCACGCGGCTGTTCTGCTGCAGGATTTCCTCGACCAACCCCAAGGCCCGATCGACATTGGCGGCATAGGAAAGCGTCACGCTGATCCGCAGTTGGCGAATCTGCCCATAGTTATGCAGGATTTCGCCGACGATCTTGCGATTGGGAATGACCACCTTCGATTTGTCGGCATGCCCCAGCGTCGTGCTGAACAGGCTGATATCGAGCACTTCGCCCTCTTCCTTGACGATGGAAATGTAGTCGCCGACATGGAAGGGGCGGGTGAAGATGATGGTCAGGCCGGCCACGATGTTCCCCAGAATGCCTTGCATGGCCAAGGCCACGCCGGCACCGGCAACGCTCAGGCCAGCGATCAGCGGCAGCAATTCGATGCCCAGGTTCTGTAGCGCCATGATGGCAAACAGGCCAAGCACCAGCAATTGCACGGCCTTGCGCAGCAGCGAGACGACGGGCGGATCCAGCTTGAATCGACTCAAGAGCCGCTCAAGCAGGCGCGCCGCCCAACGCCCGACGATGTAACCCGCCACCAGGATGGCAATGGCGACGACCAGCTTCGGCCCGAAGCGGATCGCCATATCGATCGCCGAGGCCCGAACCTGGTCGATGGAGTTAAGCGAGCTATCCATGGTGTCCTCCCGTATTCCAGTCGTTCTTCCCTTCGCCACGTGGCACCTGACAGCGCCGACGCGACGAAACCACGCTTCGTCATATTGCGCCCGGCAGCAACGTGCTGCAAGGTGACTCAAGTCACAGACTCTCCGGCAGCCAACTCATACACTTTCCCAATTATCACAACCGATTCCGGAGAGACTCATGCCCACCACCCGCCTCGCCTCCCTGTTCCTGGCCGCCGGCCTCTCGCTGGCTGCCACCGCCAGCCAGGCCGATGGCCTGAAGTTCCTGCCCGCGCTGGATGCCGGCTTCAAGGCCGAGCCGACCCTGGCGCTGACCGCCGGCGTAATGAATGCAGCTTCCGCCAAGGACGATGCCATCGGCGTGTACGGCATCGACTTCAACATGAATTGCGGCCTGATCCAGACCCCGGACAACCGCATCCGCACCCACGTGCAGTTGAACCACGTCAACCAATCCGGCGTGAAGGCGACTTCGCTCGAACTGTCGCCGCGCTACACGCTGCCGCTGGGCGGCGGTTTCTCCTTTGGCGTCGGCCCGGCGCTGGCCTACGTCAATGCCGACACCCCGGCCGGCGACAAGAACCTGTTCGGCTACGGCGCTGCCGCCGGCTTCAACTTCCGCAAGGGCATGTACTACTCCGGCCTCGACGTGCGCTACCTGAACACCAACGAGCGCGACCGCGTGCAGTTCGAAAACTGGACCTTCGGTATCAAGGTTGGCGTCAATTTCTGATCGCCAGACACGTCAGCGACAAGGAGGGGGCTTCCCCTCCTTTTTTATTGCCGCTCGGGCAGCGGCGGCCATGACTGGTGATTGGCATTCCGATATCATAAGCGCTTTCGCCACACGCCAGGCCGTATGCCCATGGATCCCCTGCTCGCCCCCCTCCCCGCCAAGGAAACCGAACATTTCTGCGCCTCGCGCCGAAGCAAGACGGGCAAGGTCAGGCGCTGGCTGTGGGTGGGCGGTATCTTCGCCTTTCTGATCACCCTGCTGACCAGCCGGGGCCGTCCCGGCGTCGCGCTGATGAGTGCCATCTTCTGCCTGATCGTGTTCGGCGGGCTGGATCTGATGCTGCGCCGCCGCATGCGCCTGGGCGAACCCTTGATCACACTCGATCAACACGGCATCTGGTCATCGCTCTTTCCGGGCGACAACAAGCAATACGAGTGGGCGGCCATCGAGTCGGTCAGTCTGAGCGTGGTCAATAACGTCCGACTGTTGCAGCTCAACCTGCACCCCACGCCAGACTTGCCCAACCGCAGCAGCTTCTGGACCGGGCGCAACGCTGCCCGCCCGGCATTGCAACTCGACCTGTTCGATGAAGCGACGCAGCAAGGCATTTTTTCCGCCATCGACCGACGTTTGCAGGCACAAGGCAGCCGCACCAGTGGCCAGCGTTTTCTCGACGAGGTCGCCGAGGAAAAAGCCTTCCAGGAACAGCTGAAATCCTTTGCCACCCCCTGGCTGACCTGGCTGCTGGTCGGGCTGAACGTCGTCATCTGGCTGTGGACGGTGCAGCATGGTGGCAGCGCCATGGGCTCGCCGGCGGAGAAGCTTCTGGTCTGGGGCGGCAACGCCGCATCCGAGGTACAGAAAGGCGACTGGTGGCGCCTGCTCAGTGCAACCTTCCTGCACAGCGGCCTGATGCATGTGCTGATGAACATGATCGGCCTGGTGGCCGCCGGCGTCACCGTCGAGCGCATCTACGGCCACCGCCAGTTCGCCCTGATCTACTTCGGCTCCGGCCTGATGGGCAGCGCCCTGAGCCTGCATTTCGCCGCCCAGCAGGCGGTTTCGGTCGGTGCTTCGGGTGCCGTCTTCGGTGTGACCGGCGCCTTGCTGGTCGGTATTCTGCAGCACCGCGACAAGCTGCCGCCCTCTTTCGGCAAGCAGACCGTCAGCAGCCTGGGCATCTTCATCGTCTATGCCCTGCTCCAGGGCTTCACCAAGCCGGGCATCGACAATGCGGCGCACGTCGGCGGGCTGATCGGCGGTTGCGCCCTCGCCTATCTGCTGCCGGAGCGCTTCGACATGGAGCACTTCCTGCGCACGCGCAAGTCGCGCGCCCTGGCCGGGCTGGCGGCGGTCCTGCTGGCCACCTCCGGGCTGGCGGCGATGGCGCCGCATGCACGCATCGACCAAAAACTGCGCTTCACCGCCAACACGGCTTTTGCCGAGGCAATGACCTCGTTCAAGGCAGCCTTCGCCGCGCTGCAGAAGGAACAGGATGACATCAAGGCCGGCCGGATGAGCGAGCGTGAGGCCGACGATCGCAGCCGCAGCGTGCATGCGCCGGTTTTCCGCAAATTGCAGGCCCAGTTCGAGGCCATCGAGCTACCCAACGGCGACCCGCGTCAGCCGCTGCTCGACGATACCCGCCGCCTGATCGCGCTGATGCTGGAATCGCTGGCCATGGAATCGGTTTACGCCGAAGGCAGCGACAAGCCGGAGCCGGCCGACCCGGTGCGCATGCAGGCGATCCAGCGCGAACTGGAGCAAGTCGGCCAGCGCCTGCAGCGCATGGCCGAGGCCAACAAGGCAGCCAAGAAATAAACACTAAGGCTACTTGAGCGCAGCGATGAAGCGCTGGCGGGCTTCCTCCAGCTCGGCCGCAGCGCTCTCGCCGACCAACCCGGCACAGGTCGCGTGGTAGGCATTGAAGGCCTTGAGCACGGCCTGGCGGGTCAAGATGGCCCGACCGCCTGCCGGCGTCTCCGGCGTCGGCAGATCGAGCGGCTTCAGCACCGCATAACGCGGAATGACACGCTGTCCGCCCTGCTCGGCGGAGGCCGTCAGCGGACCGGTTTTGACATAGACCTGCCCCTCGTATTCGAAACGGGCGCCAATCGCCAGGTGCTGCAACTTCATGCGGATTGCCTCGGATGAACGAGGCCGCAGTGTAGCAAGCCAGCCATTCGCCCAGCCAGCTGGCAATGCGCTCCGCAGTCTCTAAATTTTGCCAATCGATAGCACTGCTGCGGTGCACAGGGATTTTTTGGCAATTTTCACAAACATCAAAAGTATCAACAATTGATTTATTTATACTAAATGCTACAATTGTTAAATTAGTCATTCCACTAGTGGGTCACGATCCATGGATCGCAACGCTTCCTCCTTTTTCGAAACCGTCGTCGGCAAATTGCCCGATGCCGTTTTCGTCACCGATGAAGCACACCGCATCGTCTATGCCAATGCCGCCGTTGCCAGCCATTTCGGCATCGATCCCGTTACCTGCATCGGGCAACAGATCTTCGGCGACTGGCGATCGGATCTCCAGCACAGCTTCCGTCCCTACTATATGGATGCCGCCGAGCGGCTGGAAACCAGCCATTTTGCCTGCGCCCTGGGCAACGCAACCGGCCAACGCACCTGGTTCGGCGGTTCGCTCGTCCCCTATGAAGAAGCTGGCATTTTCACCGGCATGGTGTGTACCTTTCAGGATCGCTCGGCACTGCGCCAGGCCGAAGAAAACCTGCGCGAAAGCGAGGCGCGCTACCGCAGTCTGTACGAGAGCGTACCGGTCGGCGTTCTGATGCAACTGGCCGACGGCCGGCTGGCCGCCGCCAACGAGGCGGCTTGCCGCATCTTGCGCTTGAGCCGACATGAATTGCTACAGCGCAACGGCAACGACGACAGCTGGCCGACAATCCACGAAGACGGCCGCCTGTTCCAGCCGGACGAGTATCCGGTCAGCCTCAGCCTGGCCACTGGGCAAGCTTGCAACGATGTGGTCATGGGCCTCTGTTACCCGGATGCGACGGTTTGGATCAGCATCAACACTCGGCCGCTCTTCTACGAAAGTTACGACCAACCCTACGCCGTATTGGCCAGCTTTACCGACATCAGCGAACTGAAACACGACAAGGATGCCCTGGCCAGCGAACAGCGGCGCCTGCAAAACGTCATCGAGGCCACTGGAGCCGGCGTCTGGGAATGGAATGTCCGCACCGGCGAAACCATCTTCAACCAACGCTGGGCGGAAATGTTGGGCTATGACCTGGCAGAACTGCAACCGACCACACTGGAGACCTGGGCCCAACTAACCCATCCAGACGACCTGAAACACGCTCAATCCCTGATCGCCCAGCATTTTGCCGGCCACACGGCGCACTACGAATGCGAATTGCGCATACGGCACAAGGATGGCCATTGGGTCTGGATTCTCGACCGCGGGCGGATCGTTTCATGGACTGCCGACGGCCAGCCCCTGTGGATGAGCGGCACGCATACCGACATTTCGCGCGAAAAGCTGGCCGAGCAGGAGTTGCGCGACAGCGAATCCCGCCTGCGCTACGAGTCCCAACGCTATCAGCTATTGCTGCGCAGCGCGGGTGATGGCATTCACATCCTGGATGAACAGGGGCGGGTAGTCGAGGCCAGCGACTCTTTCTGCAACGATCTGGGCTACACCCGCGAGGAAATGATCGGCATGCACGTTTCCTGCTGGGATACGCACAGCACGAAGGAGGAACTGGTCGGGCACATCACCGAACTCCTGCGCAGCAACAAGCGACTGGTCTTCGAAACCATGCATCGACGGAAGGATGGCGCCTATTTCGATGTCGAAATCGCTGCCCATCATTTCGAGGTCGACGGCAGGGCCATGCTCTTCGCTTCCGCACGCAATATCACCGCGCGCAAGGAAGCGGAAGCGCGGGCCGAGAAAGAGCGCATCTTCCGCAAGACCATCGTCGAGGCCATTCCCGGCGTATTTTTCGTGCTCGATCAGAACGGCAATATCCTGCACTGGAACCGGAAACTCGAGGAATATTCCGGCTACTCGGCGCAGGAACTGGCAGGCATGAATGCCCTGGATTTATTCCCAACGGACGAACGCATGTTCATTGCGAAGCGGATCAAGGAGGTCTTGGCATCCGGCATCACGGGTACCGAAGCCGAGGTCATGCACAAGAACGGCAGCCGGACCCCTTTCTTCATCACCAGTGCCCGGGTCGAACTCGATGGACAACCGATACTCACCGGCATCGGTATCGACATCACCGAAAGGCGGCGGATCGACGCTCAATTGCAGGAAAGCACCTTCTTCCTGAAAGAGAGCCAGGCCATCGGCCAGCTCGGCGGCTGGCGTGCCGACCCGATCAACAATACCTTGATGTGGACGGACGGTGTCTACGCCATCGTCGAAGTCGATCCCGATTACCATCCCGATCTGAACAGCGGCCTTGATCTCTACCTGCCGGAATCCCGAGCCAGGGTCGCCGCCCAGTTGCAACACACCCTGAGCACTGGCGAGCCGTTCGCCATTCAGGTCCAGGTGCGCGCAGTTGCCAGCGGCAAGATCAAGTGGACCGAGTTACGCGGCTTCCCGCATTTTGCAGCGGATGGAACAATCGACTACCTGACGGGCACCCTGCAGGACATCTCGGCCAGCAAGGAAGTCGAACTGGAACTGGAACAGCATCGGCGCAATCTCGAAGAACTGGTTGCCCAGCGCACCGGCAAGCTCGAGGCCGCCAACCATCGCCTGCAACAGACTGACCACCGCCTGAATACGCTATTTTCGATCAGCCAGCAGGCGAACCAGTTGGACGAGCAGACACTGCTTCGCCTCGGCATCGACGAGGCGGTCAGCCTGAGCAGCAGCACCATCGGCTACGTGCATTTCATCAACGACGATCAGGAGAGCATCGAAAAGATGACCTGGTCGACCGGCACCCAGATGCAATGTACGGCCACGCACCAGTCGCATTTCCCGATCAGCCGCGCCGGTCTGTGGGCCGACAGCGTGCGCCTGAAGAAGCCGGTCATCCACAACGACTTCCAGGCGGAATCGCAGCGCCGGGGCTACCCGGCAGGGCACGCCAACCTGGTGCGCCATATCGGCATCCCCATCCTGGAAAACGGCAAGGTGCGCATGCTGATCGGCGTCGGCAACAAGGCGAGCGACTATGACGACAACGACGTGCACGAGTTGCAGTTGATCGGCAACGATCTGTGGCGCATCTTCACCCGCCGCCGCGCCGAAATCGAACTGGCGCTGGCCAAAGAGGCCGCCGAAGCCGCCAACCTGGCCAAGAGCGCCTTCCTGGCCAACATGAGCCACGAAATCCGCACGCCGCTCAACGCCATCAGCGGCCTCGCCCATCTGTTGCGGCGAAGCAGCGTCAGCGACAAGCAGGCCGAGCAGCTCGACAAGATCGATGCGGCCAGTCGTCACCTGCTGGAAATCATCAATTCCATCCTCGATCTCTCCAAGATCGAGGCCGGCAAGTTCGAACTCGCCGACGACGCAGTTTCAGTCGGCGGCATTTTCCACAACGTTGCTTCCATCCTGCACAGCCAGTTGCTCAGCAAGAAGCTGGAATTGCACACCGACCTGGCCGATTTTCCGACCCATCTGCGCGGCGATGCCACCCGCCTGCAGCAGGCCTTGTTCAACTATGCCGGCAATGCGCTGAAATTCACCGAGCACGGCAGCATCACACTGCGTGCCCGGGTTGAGGATGAAGACGTGGACAGCATGCTCATCCGCTTCGAGGTCGAAGACACCGGCATCGGCATCCGGCCTGATGTCCTCGAGCGGCTGTTCTCCGAATTCGAGCAGGCCGACAATTCGACGACCCGACGCTATGGCGGTACCGGCCTTGGGCTGGCCATCACGCGCAAGATCGCCGGACTGATGGGTGGCGATGCTGGCGTATCCAGCACCTTCGGTCGAGGCAGCACTTTCTGGTTCACAGCGCGCCTGCGCAAGCAGGAGGGTAGTCTGGCGGCCGTACATGCCAGCGAGGACATACAGGCAGAAAACATCATCGCCGCCGACTACGCCGGCAGCCGGGTGCTGCTGGTCGAGGACGAGCCGATCAATCAGGAAATCGCCCGCGCCCTGCTCGAAGCGATCAACCTGCACGTGGAAGTGGCCGACGACGGACAAGCGGCGCTCGACCGCCTGCAGGACGAAGCCTTCGACCTCATCCTGATGGACATGCAGATGCCGCGTATGGACGGACTGGAGGCCGCCCGCCGTATCCGCCAAAATCCCGCCCTCGACGGGACGCCCATTCTGGCCATGACTGCCAACGCCTTCGCCGAGGACAAGACGCGCTGCCTGGCGGCGGGCATGGACGATTTCGTCGCCAAGCCGATCGATCCGGACCTGCTGTTCGCAGCCCTGCTCAGATGGCTGAGCGCTCACAGCGAGCTGGCGAGCATTGACCGAGAACACCCCATGCGGGAAAAGGCTTTTCCGTAACAAAAATGCAACGTGCGGGAAATATGATCGGGCGACACTTTCTCGATTCCGCTCGCGGTGCCTACCCGCTCCCAACTCCCGCTCCATACCTGGCCCGGTCGACTCCATCGCTCGCTACGCAGCCAACTGCCCTACGGCATCGTTGTCTTGATGCTCGGCATGCTGGTCGTTGCCTGGGGCTACGGTCTGCAACGCCTCGACGCCGAGCGCCAGCTGATCCTGCGTAACGCGCAGGCCCAGCAACAAAATCTCGCCGCCATCGTCGCCGAAAACCTGGCCCAGATCATCGATCGTGGCCGGCTCATGGCCCTGGCCTCGGCCGAGCTGCAAGGGCGCAAGGGGCTGGACCTGAATTCGGCCATGTCGCTGGTCCGCACCGCCGACAAGGTCTATCTGCGCATCGCGCTGTACGACCGCCAACTGCACACCCTCTTTGCCTCGACACCGGGCCGGCTCAATGCCGAAAGCGCCGCCGCCTTGCGAAGCCTGATCGACAAACCGGCGGTGGCCGAGGTCTTCCTGCTGCCCGATGGCAAGCATGGCGAACAGTCCTGGCAGATTCCCCTCTACTTTCCGCTCGCCGACGAGGCTGGCCGCAGCAACGGAGGCCTGCTCGCCATCCTCGACCTCGGTTATTTCCTTGGTCTGTACCAACATATCGAGATCGGGCGTAGCGGCCTGATCCACATCGTCAGCCGCGACGGCGACGAACTGATCGAGGCGCGGCGCGAAGGGCTGGCCCTGAAGACGCAGAGTCGGCCACCGTCCGCCCTGCCGGCCGGGGCCGAGAAAGCAGGCTCGCTGTCCGGCCGGCTGTTCGACGACGGACAGGTGTATCTGTCCAGCTACCAGCCGCTGAATCGCTACCCGTTTACGGTGGCGGTCAGCCGCTCGCAAGACGACATTCTCGGCGAACACCAGGCCAGCCGCAGCCGGTTTTTTGCCATTTTGGGCCTGTGCACCGCAGCAATCGCCTTTGCCGCCTGGTGGATCGCCTTCAATCTGCGCCAGCAGACCCAATTGCTCACGGCGCTGGAACAATCGGATGGTGAAAATCGCCTGCTGATCCGGCGGCTGGAAGAAGAAAAACGGCGCGCTTTCGAGCTGGCCGCCCACGACCCGCTGACCGGGTTGCCCAACCGGCGCATGTTCCATGAGCTGGTCAACAGCCATCTCAACCATGCCAAGCGCAGTCGCAAGCACTACGCGTTGATGTATCTCGACCTCGACCGCTTCAAGGCGATCAACGACACCCTGGGCCATCACATCGGCGACCTGCTGCTGCAGGAGGTGGCCGAGCGCCTGCGCCTGAGCCTGCGCGAATCGGACGTCATCGCCCGCCTCGGCGGCGACGAATTCGCCGTCCTGCTGACCCGCCTGGAAACGCCCAATGATTGCAGCGCGGTAGCCGACAAGCTGATCCAGAATATCGCCCAGCCCCTGGTGCTCGAAGGCCATGCCCTGCATACCAGCCCCAGTATCGGCATTGCCCTCTACCCGCGGGACGGGGCCGACATCGCCACGCTGTGCCGCCATGCCGATGCAGCCATGTATGAATCGAAGCAGGCGGGCCGCAGCCGCTTCAGCTATTACGACCCGTCGCTGAACCAGGGCGGCGACCGCAGCCGCCGGCTCGAACATGCCCTGCCCGACGCCATTGCCAATGGCGAACTGACCCTGCACTTCCAGCCACGCGTGCGCCTCGAAGACTACCGCATCGTCGGCCTCGAAGCCTTGATCCGCTGGACCCACCCGGAATTCGGCCTGATCTACCCGGGCGAATTCCTGCCTCTGGCCGAGCGCAATGAGCTCCTGCCCAAGTTCGAATACTGGGTCGTTGCCGCCTGCTGCCGGCAGATTGCCGACTGGCGCGCAGACGGCGTACCGGTTCCGCGCGTTGCCATCAACCTCTCGGGCCACCTGCTGCGTACCGGCGACCTGCCCCGGCAGCTCAGCGCGGCACTCAGTCAGTATGGCCTGCAGACCGGCGACATCGAGATCGAAATTGCCGAATGCACCCTGCTCGAACTGCCGGCCGAGGCTGCCGCCATCACACTGGGCACTTTGGCCGGCCAAGGTTTCAGGCTGACGCTGGACAACGCCGGGCAAGGCATTTCCAACCTGAACCACGTTCGCACCCTGCCGCTGCACGCCATCAAGATTGCCCCAGCCTTGGTCGGCAATATCCGCAACAACACCGACGACGGCGCTATCGTCGCCTCGATCATCACGCTGGCCCACAACATGAAGCTGCGCGTCATCGCCGGCAGCATCGAAATGGTCGACCAACTGGTGCATCTGAAAACCGCCGGCTGCGATGAAGCCCAGGGCTACCTGCTGAGCCGTCCGGTCGCCGCCGAAGATGCCCGTCGGTTATTGCTTGAAACCACACTGGCCCCGCTATGATGAAACGCCTCGCCTGCCTGATCGTTCTCGTCTGCACCCTGAATTCGGGCGCGCAAGCCGCCTGCGATGACCCCAAGCCGCTGCGCCTCGCGGTCATTCCGAAGAAAAGCCAGGAAATGCTTGCCCGCGAATACCGCCCGCTGCTGCAGGCGCTGGAAAAGTCGCTTGGCCGACGGGTCGAACTGGTGCACTCGAATTCCTATACCACCTCGATCGAAGGCCTGGTCGAGCGCAGCATCGATGTCGCCGAGCTTGGCCCAGCCGCCTACGCCATCGCCAAGAAGCGCGACCCGGCCATTACGCCCTTCGCCACCCTGAGCCAGTCGCCGGGTCATTTTTCCGACGCACCCAACAGCTACCGTGCCCTGCTCGTCACCCGCGCCGGGCAAGGCCTGGACAAGCTGGAAAACCTGCGCGGCAAGACGCTCAACCTGATCGACCCGGCCAGTACCTCGGGCGCGCTGATTCCGCGCCAGGCCATCGCGGCGCTGACCGGCAGCAGCCTGGAAGGCTATTTCCAACGCATCAGCTATGCCGGCTCGCACGACCGGGCCATCCAGGCCGTCCAGCGCGGCATCGTCGATGCCGCCTTCGTCTCCAGTCGCCGCATGGACGAAGCCATGCGTACCGGCACGCTGAAACCCGATGAATTGAAAGTCGTCTGGCGCTCCGAACCGATCGCCTACGATCCCTTCGTCTATCGCAGCAACCTGTGTAGCCCGCTGGTGGAGCGCATCCGCCGTACCTTCTTCAGCGAGACGCCAGCCCTGCAGGCCATGTTCAAAGACATGAAAGCCAACGGCTTTACCCCGGTCGCCGACGAAAACTACCAAGCCATCCACGCGCTGTACGACAGCATGCAGTAAGGCCGATGACCTTCACACGAGTGAAATCTGCGCGCTCCATCATGTCGGGATAACGACAGCCATGGAGAGAGACGATGCACGACACTGCCTTCGAAATCGCCGATGCACCTGAAAACATGCGTTCACTGCAGCAACTGATCGGTCAGCTGGCCGATCAGTGCGGTGTCAATCTCGGTGAGCGCCAGGCCGTTCGCCGCCTGCTCGATCTATCGGGGCCCCAATCCGCACCGGCCGTCGCCCGCGAACTGAGAAGCCTGCTCATTCTGCGTTATCGCCTGGAGGCATCGTGTAGCGAAGACCTCGGTTACGAGGGCATGAACGGTCTGTGGCAGCAGCTCGACGACACGCTGCGCCGGCACCGCGATAGCCGGCTTTCCTGACTCAGTCGAGGAACTGCGGCGCCCGCTTCTCGCGGCTGGCCGTCATCGCTTCCTTGAGATCGGCCGACAGCAGCATCGCCGCATTCCACGTCGCCACGTAATTCAGCCCATCGGCCACGCCGTGGTCGCGGCTGTAATTGAGGATTTCCTTCGAGCCGCGTACCGACAACGGCGATTTGGCGGCGATCTGGGCGGCAATCTGCAAGACGCCCGCACGCAGGCTTTCGGCTTCCGGCCACAGCGCATTGACCAACCCGCAGGCCTTCGCTTCGTCGGCGCCCAGATTGCGCCCGGTATAGGCCAGTTCGCGCGCCAAGCCTTCCGGGATCAGCTTGGGCAGACGCTGCAACACACCGACGTCGGCCACCATGCCGATATCGATTTCGCGCACGGCGAACTGCGCATCGCTGCTGGCGTAGCGCATGTCGCAACAAACCGCGAGGTCCAGCCCGCCGCCCAGGCAGGCGCCCTGAATGGCGGCCAGCACCGGCTTGCGGCAACGTTCGACCGCCGTCAGGCAATCCTGCAGATCGAGGATCAGGCGGCGCAGCGCCTCGCGGCCGCGCGCTTCGTCGGTATGGGCGACACGCGCCATGACGCCGCCGAGCATGGCCAGATCGATCCCCGAACAGAAATGCTTGCCGGCACCGGACAAGACGATGGCCCGCACGCCCGCTTCGCCATCGGCCCAGTCGAAGGCCTGGCGGATTTCCTGCCACATGGCGTCGTTCAGGGCGTTCGATTTGTCCGGACGATTGAGGCGCACTTCCAATACCTGGTCGTGCATCAGCAGTTCGAGGGTGGTCAGGGTCGGCAGATTCATGGCAATTCCCGTTTCGGATGTAAAAATGCCGGCAGGTTCGCACCCGCCGGCAATCGCGCTTAAACGCTAGCGTTCAGCTCAGAAAAGCTCTTCGCCGCTCAGGCCGGCAATCGCCGCGTCGCCAGCCTTGACCGTCTCGGCGTAGGCGATGGCCTGCGGCAGGATCTGGTCGGCGTAGAAGCGGGCGCTGGCCAGCTTGGCACGGTAGAAGGCCTGGTCGCCCTCGCCCTTGGCCAGGTAGCCGGCAGCGGCCAGCGCAGCCTTGCCCATCATCCAGCCGCCGCTGACCGTCACCGCCAGGTGCAGGTAAGGCACGGCGGCGGTCAGCACGCCGGACAAACCGGTCTTGACGTTGCCTGCCAGCCACTCGGTCGCATCGGTCCACATCTTCAAGCCGGCACCGAGGCGCTGGCCGATGGCTTGCAGTTCGGGATTGCCGGATGCACCCAGGGCCTTGGCCGTGGCATAGATCTCGCCGAAGATGATCTTGGCCGTAGCACCCTGGTCACGCATCAGCTTGCGGAAAAGCAGGTCGTTGGCCTGGATGCCGGTGGTACCTTCGTAGATGGTGGTGATACGCGAATCGCGCCAGTGCTGCGCGGCACCTGTTTCCTCGATGAAGCCCATACCACCATGCACCTGCACACCAAGCGACGTAACGTCGATGGACATTTCGGTGCCGCCGCCCTTGACCAGCGGAATCATGAATTCGGCCAGGAAGAGGTCGCGCTTCTGCTGCTCCGGGTCGCTGCCGGCATGGGCGCGGTCGAGCAGGCTGGCAGTGTAATAGGCCATGGCGCGACAGGCTTCGACGCGCGACTTCATCAGCATCAGCATGCGACGAATGTCAGGGTGCTTGTCGATGGTCACCAGCGCTTCGCCGGTCAGCGCATCGCGACCCTGCTTGCGATCACGGGCATAGGCCAGCGCGCGCTGGTAGGCGCGTTCGCCGAGGGCGATGCCTTGTACGCCAACACCAAGACGGGCAGCGTTCATCATGATGAACATGTATTCCAGGCCGCGGTTCGGCTCGCCGAGCAGGTAGCCAATGGCGCCGCCATTATCGCCGTAGGCCATCACGCAGGTCGCGCTGGCGTGGATGCCGACCTTGTGCTCGATCGACACACAATGGGCGTCGTTGCGCGCACCGAGCGAACCATCGGCATTGACCATGAACTTCGGCACCAGGAACATCGAGATGCCCTTCACGCCAGCCGGTGCATCCGGCAGGCGGGCCAGCACGAGATGCACGATGTTGTCGGTCATGTCGTGGTCGCCATAGGAGATGAAAATCTTCTGGCCAAACACACGATAGCTGCCGTCGGCTTGCGGCTCGGCGCGCGAGCGGATCAGCGCCAGGTCGGAGCCGGCTTGCGGCTCGGTCAGGTTCATCGTGCCGGTCCACTCACCCGATACCATCTTTTCAAGGAAAGTGGCCTTCAGTTCGTCACTGGCACAGGTCAGCAGCGCCTCAACGGCACCCGAGGTGAGCAAGGGGCCGAGCGAGAAGCCAAGGTTGGCCGAGCAGACCATTTCCTGCACGGCAATGCCCAGTGCGCTGGGCAAGCCTTGGCCGCCAAATTCGGTCGGCAGCGTGATGCCGCTCCAACCACCTTCGCAAAAAGCCTTGTAGGCTTCTTTCCAGCCGTCCGGCGTGCGCACGCCTTCCGGCGTCCAGGTGCAGCCTTGGGTATCGCCAATGCGGTTCAACGGGGCGAGCACGCCGCCAGTGAATTTGGCGGCTTCGTCGAGAATGGCATCAGCCATGTCCGGCGTCGCATCAGCAAAGGCGGGAATCTGGCTCAGTGCGTTGAAGCCGGCGATTTCGTCCATGACGAAACGCATGTCCTTGATCGGTGCGCGATAGTCGCTCATCTTGTCTGTCTCCTTGGTCTTGTCAGAATGGGTTGCTGCACAACGCGGCCTTGGCCGCCTGGTATTCCTGCTTCATGCGGGCGATGACCTCGCCAGCCGGGCGTACATCGTCGATGGTGCCAACGCCCTGGCCGGCACCCCAAATGTCTTTCCAGGCCTTGGCCCCGGCGGCGGCACCGAAATTCATCGAGGTCTTGTCGCGCTCCGGCAAATTGGCCGGATCGAGGCCGGCGGCAACGATGCTCTTGGTCAAGTAGTTGCCATGCACGCCGGTGAAGTAAGGCGTATACACCACGTCCTTGGCGGCCGAATCGAGGATGGCCTGCTTGTAGGCTTCCTGGGCATTGGCTTCGGTAGTGGCGATGAAACGCGTGCCGATGTAGGCGAAATCGGCGCCCATCGCCTGCGCGGCGAGTACCGACTGGCCGTTGGTGATCGAACCGGAGAGGGCGATCGGACCATTGTAGAACTTGCGGATTTCACCGACCAGGGCAAACGGGCTGAGCATGCCGGCATGGCCGCCCGCCCCCGCACAAACCAGGATCAGGCCATCGACACCGGCTTCCAGCGCTTTCTCGGCGTGGCGCACGCTGATCACGTCATGGAAGACCTTGCCACCGTAGGCATGCACGTGCGGCACGATCTGGGTCGGCGCCGACAGGCTGGTGATGATCAGCGGCACTTCGTGTTTCACGCACAGCGCCATGTCGTGCTCCAGGCGCACGTTCGACGGGTGGATGATCTGATTGACAGCGAACGGCGCCGCCTTCGGGTCGGCCGCCAGTTCGCTCTTGATACGGGTCAGCCAGTCGTCGAGCAGCGATTCCGGGCGGGCGTTGAGCGCCGGGAAGGAGCCGATGACGCCGCTCTTGCACTGGGCGATGACCAGGTCCGGGTTGGAAATGATGAACATCGGCGCGCAGATGACCGGCAGCGCGAGGTTCTGGTTCAGGGAAGCCGGGATGGGCATTTATGCTCCTTCTTTCAGGGCACGACGCAGGATCTTGCCGACGTTGGTACGCGGCAGGTCGTCGCGGAATTCGACATGTTTCGGAACCTTGTAACCGGTCAGCACGGTGCGGCAGTGCTGGATCAGCATCATCTCGTTCAGCGCCGGGTCCTTGCGCACGACAAAAATCTTCACCGCTTCGCCGGAATGCTCGTCCGGCACGCCGATCGCTGCGACGTCGATGACGCCCGGGTGCATGGCGACGGCTTCCTCGACCTCGTTCGGATAAACGTTGAAGCCGGAGACCAGGATCATGTCCTTCTTGCGGTCGACCAGGAAAATGAAGCCCTGCTTGTCCATGTAGCCGATATCGCCGGTCCGCAGGAAACCATCCGGGTAGAAGACAAACGAAGTCTCGTCCGGCCGCTGCCAGTAGCCCTTCATGACCTGCGGGCCGCGGATGCAGATCTCGCCGATCTGGGTGATCGGTACTTCGATGCCGCTGTCGTCGCGGATCGACACCTCGGTCGAGGAAATCGGCAGGCCGATGGCACCGTTGAACTCGTGCATGTCGAGCGGATTGATCGTCGCCGCCGGCGAGGTTTCAGTCAGGCCATAAGCCTGGAGCAACGGGGTGCCGGTCACCTTTAGCCACTTTTCAGCCACCGGCCCCTGCACGGCCATGCCACCGCCAAGGGTGACGTTCATGGTCGAGAAATCGAGCTTGGCAAAATCCGGGTGGTTGAGCAGCGCGTTGAACAAGGTATTGACGCCGGTCATCACGGTGACCGGGTACTTGCCCCACTCCTTGATGAAGCCTGGAATATCGCGCGGATTGGCGATCAGCAGGTTGCGTGCGCCAATCATCAGGAAGGTCAGGCAGTTCGCGGTCAGCGCGAAGATGTGATACAGCGGCAGCGCGGTGATGATGAATTCCTGCCCTTCATGCACCACCGGGTGAATCCAGTTGTAGGCCTGGGTCACGTTGGAAGCGATGTTGGCGTGGGTCAGCATGGCGCCCTTGGAAACGCCGGTCGTACCGCCGGTATATTGCAGGAAGGCGATGTCCGACTGCTCCAGCGGCACGCGCGTCCAGCCATGGCGGCGACCGGTAGCTAGGGCCGACTTGAAGCCGATGGCGCCGGGAATGCTCCAGGCCGGTACCAGCTTCTTGACCTTGCGCACGACGAAATTGACCAGCGTGCCCTTCAGCGCGCCGAGCATTTCGCCCATTGGCGTCACGATTACCTGCTTGACCGCCGTGTGGCCGATGATTTGCTCCAGCGTGTGGGCAAAGTTTTCGACGATCACGATGGCTGCTGCACCGGAATCCTTCAACTGGTGTTCCAGTTCGCGCGGCGTGTACAGCGGGTTGCAATTGACCACCACGCAACCGGCGCGCAGCGTGCCGAACAGCGCCACCGGGTATTGCAGCAGGTTGGGCATCATCAGCGCGACGCGGTCGCCCTTCTTCAGTCCCTTGGCCTGCAGCCAACCGGCGAAGGCCTGGCTTTCCGCGTCGAGTTCGCGGTAGGTCATCTCCTTGCCCATGCTGATGTAGGCCACCTTGTCCGCGAACTTGCGGCAGGCGTCCTCGAACAGCGCGACGAGCGAGGGAATGTGATCGATGTCGATCTCGGCCGGAATGCCCGGCGGGTAGCTTTTTAGCCAGATTTTTTCCATGGTCGTCTCCTCTTCCCCTTTGTGGCTCAGCTACCGAGCAGGGATTTTTTCAGTGCGCTATCGGCCGGCTTGTCGCCCAGCCAGACCTTGAGCAGCGCCTTGGCCAACGCCGGTGTCGCCACCTTGCCGCGGCTCTCTCCATTCAGACTGACGGCAACGCCCTCAGCCAGAAAATCAATGGCAATGGTATCGCCCTCGCGCGCCTTGCCGATACCCTTCATGATGCTGGCCAGTTGGTCGGAGGCAGCCTTGATGCCGGCCAGTTCCTCGGGCGTGTGGTTGGCTTTCAGGCCGTCGTCGAGCGCCGAATGCAGCGACTCGGCATCGACGTCGCGCAACATGCGCAGCGCCATGCGGCGCGGCGCCGCACTGTCGTAGATGGCCGCCGGCGCCGTGCTCTTCTGGCCGACGTAAAGCGCGCCGACATAGACCTTGATGAACAGCTTGGAACGCACGCCGGCGCCATTCAGCACCAGCTCGCTGCCGCCCACGCGAATCTTGTCGTCGAGCTTGACGCCCGCCACTTCGGCCGCATGCAGCCCCGGGGCGGCGATAAGCGTGGCGATCAGCGCCGCCTGGCGCACCGTATTGGAAGTAATCATCAGTTGTCTCCTCCACCGTTCTTGGTTCGGTAGTAGTTTTTGTCGGCGATATACACCGTCCGTTCGACCACGGTATGCACCGTGCCGTGCTTGTCTTTCAGTTCGACCGTATAAGTCCGGTCCAATTCATGGTTTTCGTCGAGCAAGCGGCGGATTTCCTCCACCTCCGCATCGTCCAGCACGAAATCGGCATACAGCGTCGTGTAGCCCGGCTTGCGGTAGCGGATGCTGGCCGCCTTGTCCCAGACGATGACACCGTTGCCCAGCGCCGCCATCAACATCATCGGATGCGCCCCGTCGGTGATGGCGAACAGCGAGCCACCGTAGAGCGAACCGACGATGTTGCGCGTCTTCCAGTTGAGCGGCAGACGGACGCGGATGTGGCGCAGGTCGCGCGCCACATGCACGACCCGCCCGCCGGTGCCGCGGAAGGCCGGATGCAGGTTGAAACCCAGACGCACCATGCGGGCACGCCAGGCTGGCGAGAGTTTGGCCAACCAGGCGGGCTTCATGGGCGACTGCTGCGGTGCACAGGTATTTTCGGGCAAAAACCGGCCATCGTTTCAACTCAGTCCAGACAGGCAGTGCTCAAACAACGATGGCCGAATCGCATCAGACGCGCTCGAAGATGCCGGCGGCACCCATGCCGGTGCCGATACACATGGTCACCATGCCGTACTTGCCACCGGTGCGCTGCAAGCCATGCACGACGGTGGCGGTACGGACGGCGCCGGTAGCACCGAGCGGGTGGCCAAGCGCGATGGCGCCGCCAAGCGGGTTCACCTTGCTCGGATCGATGTTGAGCTCACGCATCACCGCCAGCGACTGGGCAGCGAAGGCTTCGTTCAGTTCGATCCAATCGAGGTCGTTCTGGCTGATACCAACTTGCGCCAGCACCTTGGGAATGGCGGCGATCGGGCCGATACCCATGATTTCCGGCGCCACGCCACCGACGGCGTAGCCGGCGAAGCGAGCCAACGGGGTCAGGTTATGTTCCTTCAGTACCTTCTCGGAGACCAGCATCACGGCACCGGCACCGTCGGACATCTGGGACGAGTTGCCGGCGGTGACCGAACCGCGTGCATGGAATACCGGCTTCAGCTTGCCCAGGCGCTCCAGGGAAGCGTCGGCACGCGGGCCTTCGTCGTTCTCGGCCAGTCGCTCGCGCAGCTTGATTTCGCCGGTCTTCAGGTCGGGCAGGCTTTCGCGGATGGCGTAAGGCGTGATCTCGGCCTTGAAGTGGCCGGCGGCGATGGCGGCGCAGGCCTTCTGGTTGGAAGCCAGGGCGAAGGCATCCTGCTCGTCGCGGCTGATCTGCCACTGGTTGGCCACCTTTTCGGCGGTCAGGCCCATGCCGTAAGCGATGGCGACATGCTCGTCGGTGAAGATGGCCGGGTTCATCGCCATCTTGTTGCCCATCATCTGCGGCATGATGGTCATCGACTCGGTACCGGCGGCGATCATCACATCGGCCAGGCCGAGGCGGATCTGGTTGGCGGCATCGGCCACCGCCTGCACCCCGGAGGAGCAGAAGCGGTTGATGGTCAGGCCCGGCACGGTCTGCGGCAGACCTGCCAGCAGCAGGCCGATACGGGCGACGTTCATGCCCTGCTCGGCTTCCGGCATGGCGCAGCCGACGATGACGTCGCCGATACGCGCCGGATCGATACCCGGTACCTGGGCGACCACCGACTTGATGGCGTGCGCCAGCATGTCATCCGGCCGCACGTGCTTGAACATACCGTTCTTCTTGGCCACCGGCAGACGGGTCGCGGCGACGATGTAGGCGTCTTGAATCTGTTTGCTCATTTGTCTATGTCTCCTGACCCGATCAATTACGGAGGGGTTTTCCGGTTTCCAGCATGTGCTTGATGCGGGCCTGCGTCAGCGGGTTCTTCAGCAATTCAACGAACAGGCGGCGCTCGACGGTAATCAGCCACTCCTCGTCCACCAGGCTGCCGCCCTCGATTTCACCACCGCACAGGGCGATGGCAGCCGACTTGGCAACCAGGTAGTCGTGGGCCGAGATCATGCCGCCTTCCTTCATATTGACCAGCATCATCTCGAACGTGGCGATCCCGGTCTTGCCGGCCACCGGAATGCCGCGGGCCATCTGCGGCGGGGCATAGCCGACGTCGGCCATGGCGCGCGCTTCCTTGATGGCAACCCAGAGCAGTTCGTTGGCGTTGAACAGGATGGTGTCGGACGGCTTGGCGAAACCGAAGTCGATGACTTCCTGCGCGCTCTTCGCCACCTTGGCCATGGCAATGGTGGTGAACACCGGTTGCAGGAAGTTGAACAGCTCGGTCGGCGTCGCCGATTGGGCGGCCCACTCGGCAGCGCGCACGGCGAACTCCTTGCAACCGCCACCGGCCGGAATCAGGCCGACACCGGCTTCAACCAGACCGACATAGCTTTCCAGCGCCATCACGCGCTTGCCGGCGTGCATGACGAATTCGCAGCCACCGCCCAGGGCCATGCCCTGCACCGCGGCAACCACCGGCACCTGCGCATACTTCAGGGTCTGCGAGGCGCGCTGGAATTTCTCGACGGTTTTTTCCAGCACATCGAACTGACCGGCAGCGCAGGCTTCACCCACTTGCTGCAGGTTGGCGCCAACAGCGAACGGCGCTTCATGCCAGACCACCACGCCATCCAGCGTGCCTTCGGCCTGACGCACGGCGGTGATCACACCGTCCAGCACCTCGTCGCCGATGGTGTGCATCTTGGACTTGAAGGAAATGATGCCGATGCCGCTGTCCACCGCAGGCAGACGCCACAGGCGCACGCCGTCGTTTTCGTACAGCGTCTCGCCGGACTTCTCCGGGCTGACGGCGGCTTCGCCCAGCACACGCTCCGGGAAAAGCTGGCGCTGATAGACCGGCAGGGTCGAGCGCGGCACGTAAGCGTTCTTGCTGGCAGAGTAGGAACCTTCGGCGGCATGCACGCCAGCACGGCCGGCTTCCAGCGCCCAGGCCGGCAGCGGCACATTGACCATGGTCTTGCCGGCAGCGATGTCGGCAGCCACTGCCTGGGCGATATCGGCCCAGCCGGCCGCCTGCCAGGTTTCGAACGGACCCTGCGCCCAGCCGAAGCCCCAGCGCATGGCGAGGTCGAGATCGCGGGCGTTGTCGGCCACGTTTTCGAGCTGCGTGGCGCAATAGTGGAAGACATCGCGGAAGATCGCCCACAGGAACTGCGCCTGCGGATGGGCCGAAGCGCGCAGCGCGGCGAACTTCTCGGCCGGGTTCTTGATCTTCAGGATGGCGGCCACTTCCTCGGCGATTTCGCCGGCCGACTTGCGGTAGTCCTGTGCGGCCAGGTCGAGCACCTGGATTTCCTTACCCTGCTTGCGGAAGATGCCGCAACGGGTCTTCTGACCCAGCGCGCCCTTCTCGATCAGCAACTTCAACCAGGCCGGCACGGTGAAGTGGCTGTGCCACGGATCGCTCGGCAGGGTGTCCTGCATGGTCTTGACGACATGCGCCAGGGTATCGAGGCCGACCACGTCGGCGGTGCGATAGGTGGCGCTCTTTGGACGACCGATCTTCGGGCCGGTCAGCGCATCGACTTCGTCGAAGCCGAGGCCGAAGGCCTGGGTGTGGTGCATGACGGCGAGGATGGAGAAGACGCCGATGCGGTTGGCAACAAAGTTCGGGGTATCGAGCGCGCGGATGACGCCCTTGCCCAGACGCGAGGTCAGCCAGGTTTCCAGCGCATCCAGCGTGCAGCCGTCGGTGCCCTGGGTGGCGATGATCTCGACCAGATGCATGTAGCGCGGCGGGTTGAAGAAGTGGATGCCGCAGAAGCGCGGACGCACAGCCTCCGGCAGCCCCTGAGCCAGTGCGTTCATCGACAGGCCCGAGGTGTTCGAGGCGACGATGGCGTTCGGCGCGATGTGCGGCGCGATCTTGGCGTAGAGGTCGTTCTTCCAGTCCATGCGCTCGGCAATGGCCTCGATGATGAGGTCGCATTCGGCCAGCTGCGACAGATGATCGTCGTAGTTGGCGGCGTCGATGAATTTCAGTTTGGACTTGCTCGACAGCGGGGCCGGGTCCAGTTTCTTCAGGCCGTCGAGGGCCTTCTTGACGATACCGTTCTTGTCACCTTCCTTGGCCG
This sequence comes from Azonexus sp., assembly GCA_041904995.1. Classification (GTDB taxonomy): domain Bacteria; phylum Pseudomonadota; class Gammaproteobacteria; order Burkholderiales; family Rhodocyclaceae; genus Azonexus. The sequence continues at coordinate 440 of JAYRMB010000012.1, read as the reverse complement.
GCAGGTCGAACAAAACGACCGGTACGTCGGCGTTGGCGAGGTGCGCGGCAATCTGCGCCCCCATCACACCGGCGCCCAGCACGGCAGCCTTTTTTACGATCAGCTTGTTCAAGCGTGTCTCCTTTGGTCTCTGAGTGCTGCTTCGTTAAATAAAACGAACGTTTGAATTATAGATAAGACGTTCGACCGGTCAACAACTTTTTGCCAAAATTTACCGGGCCACTGGCGAATAATTTTCTCCATACCCATGCGTACGGCCTCTAGCCCAGGTTTCGCGCCAGATCGCCGGCCAAGCGGGCAGCGAAGGCATAGATCGAAAGCTGAGGATTGGCGCCAATCGAGGTCGGAAAAATCGAGCCGTCGATGACGCTGAGATTGGCTATCTGGTGATGCCGCCCGCTCAGGTCGGCAACGCCATGGCGCGGCTCCGGCGACAGCGC
>JAYRMB010000028.1:7181-16632 GCA_041904995.1 Azonexus sp. | reverse complement strand
TTGCTGAACCAGGTAACCGCGCGCCGACCAGACGCTTATCCCCAAGCTGCCGGTGAATGCCGCCAAGGTCGTAAAAACGACCGCCAGCCATAATTGACGCATCAGAGACATAGACACCTCACCTTATTCAATTCCTTCTGCCTTCATCTTCTCGATCAAATCATTCCACTTGGAAATACGGCTGCCGCCGCCGGGCTGCGGCACACCGCCGGCGCCGTAAACACCTTCCGAGTTGAAACTGAAGATCGGCTGCAAATCCGCACGCCGGGATGCCGGGCGAATCTCGCCGACCAGATTGTCCAACACCAGCGGCTCGGCATCGGGCGTTGGGTAATAGGTCAGCACCATGTGGGCCTGACTGACATTGCTGCCCGCTCCGCCGATGATCGCTCGCACATAGGTTATCCGCAGCTTAGTAACGGGAATACCAACAAACTTCAGCGTGAAATACTTGGCAATGGCGTAGTCCTCGCAATCGCCGGCACCACGCACCAAGGACTCGATGGGGGTCGCCCAGTAGTCGTTCTCGCCCCAGTTCTTCTGGTCATCCACAAACTTGATCCGGCGATTGAAGAATTCGTTGACGTCCTTCAAGCGTTGCATTTCCGAACCACCGCGAAACAGACCCAAGACGTTATTCCAGTCCCGCACCGCTTGCGCAGCGCTCGCCCCATATCTCTGTTGCGCCGCTTGCAACACTTTGTCCACGGGGAAAACATCAACGGCAACACCCACCCACGTCAGCCCAGCCCCGATGCACAGGACGATCACGGTCAACAAGGTGTGGAAAAAACGGTACAACACGTGAATTAACGAGCTTCCATGCAATTTAAATTGTGGACATCACGTAGCTAGTTTAACTACAATCAGCCCAGAATAGTCTGTTGTCACATTTTATATTTCACGAGGCCATATATGACACCCAACTTCAAGCGTCCGCTGATCGGTCTGCTTCTAGCCGCCGCCTTTGCCGGCTCCAGCCAAGCTGCTGCTGGCCGTCTCGAAGAGGCCGCCGCCCAAGCCATCAAGACCAACCCGGATGTTCTGGGCAAATACCACCAGTTCCAGGCTAGCGTTCAAGAACGCAATGTGACGCTGGGCCGCTACCTGCCGACCTTCGACGTGCTGTTTGGCACCGGTTACGAGCGCCGTGAATCTCCGCTTTACACCCCGTCGGGCCAGCGCGAATACAACTTCCAGAATACCCGCGCTACCCTGCGCCAGAATTTCTTCGAAGGTTTCGCTACCTGGAATGATTCCAAGCGCCTTGAGCACGCTTCCCTGGTTCGTTTCTACGAAATGCTCGATCTCTCAGAGAGCACCGCTCTGGAAGCCGCCAAGGCCTACATCGATGTCTATCGCTTCCGCCAGCTGGTTGCCTTCGCTGAAGAGAACTATGCGACCCACCGCGTAATCTACGAAAAGATCAAGGAACGCGCCAACACTGGCGTCGGCCGCAAGGTTGACCTGGAAACCGCCGCTGGCCGTCTGGCTCTGGCCGAATCCAATCTGCTGACCGAAACCTCCAACCTGCACGACGTCACCGCACGCTATCAGCGTATCGTCGGCAGCCTGCCGCCGGCAGAAATGGAAGCGCCGCCGGCTGCCCTGCTCGCCCAGGACTTCCCGACCGACCGCGTTGGCGCTATCAACCGCAGCTTTGAAAAGTCTCCGGCCCTGAAAGCTTCCTACGAGAACGTCCTGTCAGCCATTCGCAACGTCGAAGTCCAGAAGGCTGGCTACTACCCGCGTATCGACGGCTACATCGAGCAAGGCCACGACAAGAATGCCGGTGGCTACGGCGAGCAGTTCGGCACCACCGGTACGCCGCGCTCCAGCACCAACTACACGACTTACGGCCTGACCGCCACCTGGAACCTGTTCCGTGGCTTCCAGGATGTTTCCAAGCAGCGCAAGGCTTCTGAAGAGAAGAACAGCGCCAAGGATATGCGTGAAAAAGTCTGTCGTGAAGTTCGCCAGAACTCTGCAATGGCCTTCAACGATCAGCTCCGCCTGACTGAACAGATGAAGTATCTGGATCAGCACATGCTGAGCACCGACAAGGCTCGCGAAGCCTTCCGTCGCCAGTTCGACATCGGCCAACGTACCCTGCTTGACGTTCTGGATACCGAAAACGAGTACTACACCGCTCGTCGCAACTATCTGAACGGTGAAAACGACCTCGCCATCGCCAAGGCCAAGTACCAGGCTGCAGCTGGCAACCTGCTGAACACCCTGCAGTTGAAGAACCTGGAAATGGACCCGCCCAGCCCCTCGACCACCCCGGACGAGGACATGGCCACTTCCTGCCCGGCTGACACCATCGATGTCGTAGCCGTCGATAAGGAAGCCATCTTCAAGCGCGCCCAGGCCAAGGAAGACCTGTACCGTACGCAGAACGCTGTACCGGCCGCAGAACCAGCCAAGCCCGCTGCCAAGGCCAAGAAGGCACCGACCAAGGTCAAGCCGGCCCAGTAAGCGAGTATTCTGAGAAAGGGCCGGATGATCAGCTGATCGTTTAGTGCCCGCTGGCAATTTAATCAAAGCCCGCCGTCGTCAGACGGCGGGCTTTGTTGCTTTTGAGTGTTAGCCCCTTCACCTCCTCGGACAAAGTTTGGCGACCCAGTGGCTGTCTTAAGGACCAAGACAGATGCTTCTCGCCCACCAGTTCAGGCGTCAAGTCTATATCTGCAAGCAATCCAGAATGGGGACCGACTGATATTTGGTGGATTTTTTCTGTGCACCGCAGCAGTTGTCCACATGGATAGTGTTTGAAACGAATGCTGAATAAAAAAAGGGCACCCGAAGGTGCCCTCTACTGAAGCAGCGGTGTTAGATATTAACCGTTATCGAGCTTCAGGTTACCAGCAGCTACCATTTTCTGGATCAGATCCTGAGAGTTGCCTGCACTGAACTGAGTAAACAGATTGGTATTGTCGAAAACGATGGTCTGGCTGTTTCCACCTGCTGTCGTTCCGTTGGTATCGGAGATCGTCAGTTCGGTATTGGCACCATTCTGAACGAACGACATGAAGCTGCCCATGTTGTACCCCGGATTTTGTCCATCCTCACCAACCAGCAAATCCTTCAGGTCAAGGATATCGCCCTGAGTCCTGCTGAAATCGGTGATGTGGTCGATAGCACCAGAAACACTAGCATCGCCAAGTACGAACTTGAAGGTGTCGGCACCAGTACCGCCGGACATCGTATCGCTTCCGCTACCACCAACGATCAAATCGTCGCCAGCACCGCCCGTGATTGTGTCGTTACCCTTCTGTCCATAGATCACGTCGTTTCCGGCACCGCCATCAATCGTGTCGGTGCCACCCACAGAACCTTCTTGGCCATATGTCGCATGATTGGCATACAACTCGGCACGAAGTTGATCGGTAGTCCAGCCAGCATGATTGGCAACGAACTTCGCCCAACCACCATCCGCATTGTCCGCATGGATGCTGTCACCGAAGATCACATCATTGCCGCCACCACCGTTGATCACATCATTGCCGACAGCAACTGGAGTCGTGCCTCCGCCAGTCAAAGTGCCGATGACGTCAGACAACTCGTTTGCGCTATCCACATTGGTCGCAGAACCACCCGAACCTTCAACCTGACTCAGATTCCCAAGCGCACCGGAGCCTACGCTAATACCGACACTTTCGATGGTAAACGCCTGATCGGGGCCAGCACCATTAGTTTCAATGAGGCTAACCTCACTGACCGTATCCGCCGGAGTACCCCACCACCAAGATCCAGGATAGGTGCCCAAGACATGCTGGATTGCTTCATCCGCAGATACCTCGACAACATTACCACTTGGATCAAGAGCACGATTGGGGGCGCCATCGGATACAAAGATCACCTTATTGACATCAGCATTGAGGATTGGAGCATTCGCCGCACTTGAATCAATCCAGTTATTGGCAGCAACTAAACCAGCCTCATAGTTCGTGTATTGGTCTGAATCTTTGCTTGGCACCTGGAGCGCGTTTACAAAATCGATAGCGGCCTGCAACTGAGTCGGGCTATCCAATCCACCAGTAGTTAGGTTGAATGTTCCGGAAGCACCTGCCTTGGTTGCGAAGGCATCAATATGCACCCGTACGTCATTACCACCGGAAGCATACAGATCGTTCAGGGCATCAATTACCGCCTGCTTAAGTGCAGCCAAACGGGTAATACTTTGCTCAACACCCTTGGAATCGGTAAAGCTGATCTTGTTCTCTATCATGCTGCCAGAAATATCGAGGACGAATGCAATATTCGCTTTCTGCCCAGCCAACTGGTTATTGCCCCCCACATCACCTACCAGAACGTCATGCGACGAGGAACCGTCGATACTGCCGTCAGGTGCTGATGGCGAAGTATCAACGCGGTGATCAACAGTTTGATTGCTGTTGTCATTAACGTTTTCACCCACCACCAGCACAGGATCATTCGCACCGAAGATCGTGATAGTCAAAGTAGCAGTCTTGGTAGCAGTGCCATCAGAAACCGTATAGGTATAGGTTTCAGTCAGCTTATCGCCATCATTGAGAGCCTGAACTGCCGCACTGCTGTTGTTCAATGCGTAGCTGTAGCTACCGTTGGCGTTCAACGTCAGCGTGCCGTAGGCATTGCCACCCGTGAAGCCAGTCACCGTTAGCGTTTCGACATCAACGTCCGTGTCCGCAACGTCACCGCGTGCCACTGCATCCGGCGCTCCGTTATGAGCATGGCTCTCCAGAACATTACCAGTGATTGCGCTGGCAGCGTCTTCAACCACCCAGTTCGTGTCGGCATTAGCAACCGGCGCATCGTTTTGACCGAAGATCGTGATGGTCAGCGTTGCAGTCTTGGGAGTCGTACCATCCGTCACCGTATAGGTGTAGGTCTCGGTCAGCTTTTCACCAACGTCGAGTGCCTGAACCGAAGCAAGACCACTATTCAATGCATAGCTGTAACTACCATTCGGATTCAGCGTCAGCGTGCCGTATGCATTACCGCCCGTGAAGCCGGTTACCGTCAATGTGCTGTCAATATCGGTATCCGCGACATCTCCTCGAGCCACAGCATCCGGCGCGCCATCATGGACCAAGGTCTGCAGAACATTACCTGTAACGGCACTGGCAGCGTCTTCCAAGCCCCAATTTGTATCAGCCTTGGCAACAGGAGGATCGTTTACCGAATTGACAGTCAAATTAACCGTCTTGGTAACCGTATCGCCGTCCCCATCGATCACGGTATAGGTAAAGCTGTCACTACCGCTATATTCGGCGTTAGGTTTGTAGGTTGCAACGCCGTTGGTTAGCGTCACGGTGCCATGCAGCGGATTGCTGGCCAATGTAATGCTACCTGCGCCATCCGCTCCATAAGAAACACTTCCCTGAGTCACCAGATTGATGTCGATACTACTGTCTTCGTCCAGCGACTTGGTAATGTTGCTGGCTGATGGCAGATCATCTTCAAAGCGGAATGCAGAACTGATATCCAGTTTCTGCGAATCGCTCGCCACATCGCCGTCGGCATCAGTAACGGTTGCCGTTGCTGTCAACGCGACCTTGCCATCGGCCAGGCGCAGCATGGCGTTGTCGTTGTTCGCATCGATATCCTCTGGCAGGTGATCCACTTCACGCGCTTGCGTCAAAGTCACCTTGCCAGCACTGTCAACACTGATTCGGAAGATTTCACCATCTGTCGTGCTACCAACAACATCGTTGCCTACCATAGCCAAGGTAATGGCTTTGCCATCGCTGGTCAGTCCGGCATCCGCGTTGGTCACCGAAAGCTTATAGCTGGTTGCCGCACTACCCAGGCCATCAGCCCCGACAAGCGCGTTGACGCTAAACATTGATGCAAACGAGGCAAAAGCTGTATCCGATGCAGCGCCAATGGTTTGCGCATCCTGCGTGGTCAGAACCGGAAGGTTAGAAGTCCAGGTCACGCCGATATTGACGTCATCCCAGTCCTTATCACCACCGCCAGCGATATCTTCCCAATTCAGATTGCCTGGCTTCGAATTGTCCTGAAGATGGTTGAATCCATCTGCATTCAACGCCTGGACATCGAACAGCACATTGGCGCCATCTCCAACCAGAGGAGTCGAACCTGCGAAGGCTTGCCACTTCCCGTCGACCAACGCAAAGGTCACTGCCGTGCCAGCAGCCAGGCCAGAGTTGAAGTTGTCACCATCAGGGATGATAAAGAACCCAACCTGATCCGGAGTGTAGCCGGTGATATCGACGCTGCCATTTTCAAAGTCTTTGACATCGTCCCAAACCACCATACCGGTTGTCGGAGTTCCATTAGCAGCCTTGATGTAGTAACCAAAGCTGTTATGGAATCCTGCTTCCGTCTCACCATAGTTGGTGACATGCAGCGTGTAGGTCACGGCGCTCGAAACATCTACGACCGGAGCATCATCGTTAACGGTGATGTCGAGAGTAGTCGTCGGCGAGACATCGTTATCACTATCCGTTACACGAACAGCAAACGCCTCGCCTGGCTTCTGATCGGCCGTACCACTGTTGCCATCACCGTCACCGGTGGTCGTATCGTTATGTGTCGTCAGATTCTTGGTTAGCGTGTAACTCCAAGTGTAGTTACCGCCCGAAACATTCACTGTCAGCGTTCCGTTCGCACCAGAAACCGTCCCACCACTGGTGACATCGACCCATGTACCGTTCGCTGCTTGAACTTCCAGCTTTGAGAGCGTGTCGCCACCGGTAGTAGTGGTAAAGCTACCCGTCGTGGTTTCAGATGCATCGGAGTTATTGGCTCCAATCCCATCAGCCAGTTCACCAGTACCTGTCGGCAAGCCTTGTTCGTCGACCACACCATCCGTAACCCGAACGGTTGGCGTTGAATCAGGCTTCAAGGTCACCGATACCGTTGCCGTAGAGGTATCACCGTCACCATCCTTGATGGTGTAGGTAAAACTATCTTTCGTCGAGGTACTACCAGCCCCTGGAACAGGTGTGTAGGTAAATAGCCCAGTGACTGCATTGTAGGTCACGGTTCCCTGAGTCGGTTGGGTAAAGGTAACTGCTGCGGCGGGAGAATTGTCAGTGTCTACGCCGTCGGCACCGAAGAGGTCATTACCAAATACATTGAAGGTAATCGACTGGTTCTCCACAGTCTGCGTAACTGAATCGTCACGCGCAACTGGCACGTCGTCCATGACATCGAGCGTCAGATTGATCGTTGCCTTGTCACCGTCCTTGTCCTGGCCAGTGAAAACGACATTCGCCAAAACATTAGTCTGCTCGCCATTACCGCTGAGCAACATGTTGTCCAGCAAGCGATAGGTGTAGTCACCATCAGCTTCCACCTTGAGACTTGCGGCAGCATTGTTCGACGAGGTGCCCAAGTACGTGCCATTAGCAGACCAATAGACCGTCACACCATTACCGACATCAACGGCAGGATTGCCGCCAACCTTGATCGTCGTGATCTTGTCGAATCCGTCCGCACCCCAGTTGCCGTTGTTGCTGACATCACCATACACCACGTCGGTGTAATCCGGATAGGCATCCGGCTCGTCAATGCCACCCGACTTCTGTTCGTCTTCAACAATGGCAACACGTTCAGCTTCCATGCAGCCCGGGACGTCGTCCTTGACATCCAGCGTCAGGTTGATCGTCGCCTTGTCGCCGTCCTTGTCCTGTCCAGTGAAAACGACATTCGCCAGAACATCCGTCTGCTCGCCATTGCCGCTGAGCAACATGTTGTCCAGCAAGCGATAGGTGTAGTCGCCGTCGGCTTCAACATTCAGACTGGCTGCCGCTCCGTGCGAATTGGTGCCCAGATAGACACCGGTCTGGCTCCAATAGACCGTCACATCATGACCAACATTCACAGCAGGATTGTCGCCAACCTTGATCGTCGTGATCTTGTCGAATCCGTCCGCACCCCAGTTGCCGTTGTTGCTGACATCGCCATACACCACATCGCTGTAATCCGGATAGGCATCCGGCTCATCAATGCCGCCCGACTTCTGTTCGTCTTCAACAATGGCAACACGTTCAGCTTCCATGCAGCCCGGGACGTCGTCCTTGACATCCAGCGTCAGGTTGATCGTCGCCTTGTCGCCGTCCTTGTCCTGTCCAGTGAAAACGACATTCGCCAGAACATCTGTTTGCTCACCGTTACCGCTGATCAGCATGTTGTCCAGCAGGCGATAGGTATAGTCGCCATCAGCCTCCACTCGCAGACTAGCCGCGGCACCATGCGAATTGGTGCCCAAATAAGCACCGGTCTGACTCCAATATACGGTCACATCGTGACCGACATTGACTACCTGATTGTTGCCGACCTGGATCGTCGTGATCTTGTCGAAACCGTCTGCACCCCAGTTGCCATTGTTACTGACATCGCCAGTCACCACATCGGTGTAATCCGGATGTGCATCGGGTTCATCTATGCCACCCGACTTCTGTTCGTCTTCAACGATGGCAACACGTTCGGCTTCCATACAACCCGGGACGTCGTCCTGAACCTTCAGAATCACGCTGACGTCTGCCCGATCACCATCGCCATCCTGTCCAATGATCTTCACGGTATCAAGAAGATCATACTGTTCACCTTGAACACCTTGTCCCATGAGCATGTTGTCAAGGAGCGTGAAGGTGTACGTACCATCGGCATTCACGATCAAGGAAGCTGCCATGTGGGGACCGTGATCCCCACCATGGTGGTCACCACCACGCGACAGCATCGAGACCTGATCAGCATCATCGGCCATCGTACCGAGGAAGTGTCCAGATTGATCCCAATACACGGTTGTACCGGGTTCAAACGTCTGGCCATCGATTACGAAGCCAACGGTCCCGCCAAACTGGTCCGCACCCCATGAAACATTATTGATGATCGTTGCGGTAACTTCCTTCGGATAATTCGCGAACCATCCGCCTTCGTCGTTACCACCTGGCATTTTCTCGTCTTCAACGATGACGAGGTCAGGCATTGCGAAGCAAGACGGTATATCGTCCTGAACCTTCAAATCAACCACGACACCGATCGGGTCGCCATCTCCGTCTTCGCCTGTAATAGTCACGCGATCAAGGAAATTCACCTGCTCACCCTGAACCCCCTGGCCGAGCAACATGTTGTCAAGCAGCGTAAACACATAGCTACCGTCCTCGAATACTACGAGCTTGGCAGCAGCCCCCTCCGGGATCGGCGAATAGAACTTCGCTCCCTCACCAATATCCGCAGCGGTGCCCAGGAATGCTCCATTCTGGCCCCAGTAAACAGTGGTGCCGGTATCGAAAGACTGACCGTCAACAGTAAACCCGGTAGCTTGACCGAAACCATCAGCACCCCAATTCACATCATCAACGATGGTGCCCCAAACCCACTGCTTGCCACCGTCATGCTCATCGTTACCCGGCCAAATCTTTTCATCTTCGACAGTAACCGTATCAGAAACGATAACGCCCTCTTGCTGAGGGTAGTCACCCTCACCGCGATA
>JAYRMB010000028.1:0-7081 GCA_041904995.1 Azonexus sp. | reverse complement strand
TCTTCAAGCAGCGCATTGACATCCAAGCCGCTACCGGTAGCTACCGTTTGAATGACCTTGGCAGCTTCGCTCGAACCGAGCGGGGCAACAGAACCAGCCGTAGCATCCGGTGCCACCGCGGTCACTTGTGCGTCAACAGAGATTGTTTGCTGTTCATTCACGCTCAACGGAGGAGCGTTGAACATGGAAATATCGGCCGTACTGCCATTGGCAGTAACGATAACGTCATGTTCAAAAACTTGATCGCCTGTATTCAGACGACGCATTTTGCCATCGTCTCCACGTGCGAAAACTTCGCCCTTCGTTGCGGTGACGATGCCGACTGCTGAGTTGTTCGTTGCCATGATGTCTCCCTACCAATGAATGGATGATTACAGGTGTCACTGTATTCCTCTGGTATGGAGAGTCCACTGCCCAGAAGGGCAATTTGGGATGCCCTTTAGGGCAGTGTGTGAACTATTTCACGTTGCTGCGGTGCACTAACAAAAAAACCGAAAAAGGCCAAGCTTTTCGGCTTTTCAAATCCCCGCCTCGCGCGCAGATTTATTCGTTTGGATTACTCAGCACAAGAGCCAATTGCAAGCGATCGCGTACCCCAAGTTTTTCGAAAATACTGGTCAAATGGGCTTTGATCGTACGCTCGGCCAAATTGAGCTGGCGTGCGATTTCCTTGTTGCTATCCCCATGCGCCACACATAACGCAACAGCCCGTTCGCGATCCGACAAGGTTTCGAGCAAAGGATGCTCGCCGTGGCGACCGGCCATCGGCGAGCGCGAACTGATCCCACCGATCATGCGATTGAGTAACGATTCCCCCACCCACAAGCCTTGGTTCCTGATGACCGATTCAATGGCGTGAAGAAGCTCTGGGGTCGCATGAGCATTGCAATAACCCGCCGCTCCCTGCGACAAGGCCAGCAGCCCCTCCTCGTCGTTAGGCTTGTCATACATGACGACGAACCTTACCCCTGCTGGTTTGACACCTCCAGGAAGCTGCGCCGGGGTGAAGTTATGCAGCCATGCAACGGTACCCGCAGAAACATCTGCCGGCAGGATGGGAACGATCTCCGCATCGGGGAAAGCCTCTCGCCAGCGGCTCGGAGGCACCCGGCTACTGGTCACGAACAGATTCTTATCCATGCCTCCCTCTTGCTCTCTCCTAGCGCTCGGTCAACGCATACTGCTTGGCCCGCAATACAGGCTTGAGCAGGTAACTGAGCACTGATTTCTTTCCTGTCATGATATCCACCTCGGCAGTCATACCAGGGATGATCGGCAGGTTCTCACCAAAATTGGGGCGTTGGGTCCTTACTCTTACAACATAGAAGGCGTTGCCCTTTTCATCCAGCACGGAGTCGGCACTGATGTGCTCCAGTGTTGCATCCAAACCTCCGTAAATAGTGAAATCGTAAGCGGTCAATTTGACGTTTGCCTTCTGGCCTGGGCGCAGGAATGCAATGTCGCGCGGCTGAACGCGAGCCTCTAGCAGCAAGGCGTCCTCCAAAGGCACGACTTCAACGATATCCTTGCCTGGCTGCACAACCCCACCCACCGTGTTGTACAGGATGCGCTTAATCGTTCCGTTAACCGGAGAACGGATATCGGCTTGTTTCACCTTATCGGAGAGTGCGACGCTGCCCTCGCCCAGACTATTGATCTTCGCCTGGGTTTCCGAAAGTTCGTTGCGAGCCTGGTTCTTGAACTCCAGTTCGACTTCCTGAATCTTGCGCTGCGACTCGTTCATCGCTGCCTGGAGTCGAGTAATCTGCGAAGAAGCTTGGCCTCGCTCGCCAGCATAACGCGATACATCACGCTGCAAGCGCAGGAGTTCAACGTCGGAAACCGCACCCGACTGGATCAACGGTTTGGTCAGGGTAAGTTCGCGCGACGTTAACTCGTAGCCTTGCTGTGCCGACTCGTAACGCGCCCTAGCCTCGCCCAATTCGTGGGTACGCTGGGAAAGCTGCTCCCGAGCGATGCCCACTTGAGCATCCAACTCCGCCTTGCGATTCATGTAAAGCAGTCGTTCCTGCTCGACCAGCTTGGGGTCTTCCTTAGCCACCTCGGGCGGTGGAACAAAATCCACACCTTCAGCAACAGCACGTAAGCGCGCAGCCTTAGCCAACAACGAAAGATAGGTTGCGCGACTTTCCTTGAAACTGGACATAAAGCGGGTCGCATCAATTTTGACCAGAACCTGCCCTTCTCGAACCTGCTCACCTTCCTTGACCATGATGTCGCTGACGATACCGCCATCAAGACTTTGTACGACCTGCAACTGCCTGGAGGGGATAACCTTGCCCTCACCCTTGGTGATCTGGTCAACCTGGGCAATGCTGGCCCAAAGCAGAAAAACCACCACGGCCAGGCCGACTGCACCGATCGCCTTGCGCGCGCGCAAAGGATCTTGCGAGATCACAGCGGCATCAGCATCGACCACGAAATCTCTGGCGAGGACATCATCCTCAAGACGATGCACGGCAAATGGATCAACCTCCTCCTTAGAGCGCGCAAAGGGATTGAGTTCGTTAAGCTGCAGCGCTTGTACAAAACGTCTAATCCGCTGGTGCTTATCCATCGGAACGAGTTCAGTGCTTTCGTTTTGGAGTTTTTCAGTCATGACTTAACCCCGCCCAACTTTGCCACTGCTCAAGGCTTCGACCACCTGCTTCTTCGGTCCATCGCAAACGATGGCACCGCGATCGATCACAATGAGCCTATCTACCAAATCGAGCAGAGAGTTGCGATGCGTCACTAAAACCATCGTACGCCCTTGGGTATATTGAGCCAGCCTTTTCTTCAAATTATCTTCGGTCGAGAAATCCATCGAACTGCTGGGTTCATCAAGCAAGAGCATTACCGGCTCGTGAACCATGGCGCGAGCAATCGCAACCGATTGACGCTGCCCGCCGGAAAGCGACTCGCCTCGTTCGCCGATAGGCAAATCGAAGCCCTTGGGATGACCGCCAACCAAATCCTGAAGGCCCGCCAACTCTGCGGCCTGAAGAATGGCGTGATCCTCGACATAAGGCATGCCGACAGTGATATTTTCACGCAGGGTGCCATAGAAAAGCGTGACATCCTGCGGCACGTAACCGATCGCCTTGCGAAGCTCGGCTGGGTCGAGTTGGCGTATATCGACACCATCAATCTTGATGCTGCCCGAGGTCGGCTGATAGAGGCCCAAAATCAGACGATTGATGGTCGACTTACCGGAACCCACCTTGCCGATGATGCCGACGCGTTCACCTGGCTTGATGCGGAAACTGACTTCGCGCAGGACTTCCACAGAGTCCGCGCCAGGATAGGAAAACGTCACATGGTCGAACTCGATTTCACCCGCGACCCGTTCGCGACGGACAAAAGAGGCTGTCTGCGGACGCTCCACCGGCTGATCGACCACCTTGTCGAGCGAGGTGAGCGCCATCGCCGCATTTTGATACTGCGTCAGCAGGCCAGCGATCTGGGAAAAAGGCGCCAATGCACGCGAAGAAAGCATGATGCAGGCAATCAACGCGCCTTGTGACATCAGCTTTTCGGAAATGAGATAAACCCCGATGATCACCATGCCAACTGTTACCAGTTGCTGCACTGAACTGGCGCTATTGGTCACGGACATCGAGAGGTAGCGCAAATCTGCCCCGATCCGCGCCAGGAACCCCACCGACTGTTCCCATTTACGCTGCATTACCCCTTCTGCGCATTGCGCCTTGATCGTTTCCAGCCCCACCAAGCTCTCGATCAGCGTCGAATTGCGGGTGGCTGTGGCACGGTAGGTCTGTTCGGTCAAATCCTGCATCTTGGGCTGCAGCATCAGCGCGTAAAGCACCAAACCGACGATTCCCAGCGTCAAAGGAATCGCCATCGGCCAACCGAGCCAGAGAATGAGAACGATGAAGATAATCGCAAACGGCAGGTCAATGAAGGCCGTAACAGTCGTGGAAGTGATGAAATCACGCACCGACTCGAAAGCCCGCAGGTTCGCAGCAAACGACCCAGCCGAGGCTGGCCGGTTAACCATCTGCATGCCAAGCACACGCTCCATGATCAAGGCCGACAATTCGACATCGACCCGTTTGCTCGCCATATCCAGAACATAGCCGCGCATCATGCGCAAGGCAAAGTCAGCCACCACCACCAGTACGACACCGATCGACAGCGTCCACAAGGTCTCGAAGGCGCTGTTAGGAACGACGCGATCGTAGATATTCAGCGTGTAGAAGGGAATAACGATGGCAAAAACGTTAACCAGGAAGGCAGCGGCCAGTACATCCCGATAAAGTTTGAAATTGTCGAGTAGCGCGCCGAAGAACCAATGGCGATTGACCACATCCCTGATCTCGGGAGCCCGCGCATCGAAACGAAAACGCGGCCGACAGAAGATCGTATAACCGGCATAGGAGCGTTCCAGCTCGGCCAGATCGACTTCGGTTGCCGCCTGCCCGGCCTCGGCAAACAAGACGCGCGCCTTGGTCCGATCCTCATTCCATCCGAGCAACACGCAGGCATCGTTGTTCTGAAGAATCAGGATAGCCGGCAGCAATTCATCCCGAACCGCACCGATCTGACGTTTGGAAATACGCGAGGCCAATCCGGCACGCGCTGCGGCCCGACGAAACACTGATGGCGAAAGACGACCATCCTGCAACGGCAATCCTGCCAGAAAGCCTTCTGGCGTCATCCCCCGGCCATGCATACGGGAAATTTCGATCAAACAGGAAAGAAGCGGGTCGTGGCGCCGCCACGTTTCGCTACCTGAAGGGGAATGTGATTCGAGATTTGCTGTTTGGGTAAGCGGTTCGTTGCTCATTTGTTCTTGTCTGTTCCTAGCTGTTCTCAAGTACTTCAACGCTATAACAATGCTACAACATCAGCATACCAAAAAGTACAAAAAATGAGCCCCGCTCGCAGGCGGGGCCCATTGATTTGCCGATCAGGCCATGAGTGGAACAATCAGCAAGGCGACCAGATTGATGATCTTGATCAGCGGATTAACCGCCGGACCGGCCGTGTCCTTGTACGGGTCACCAACGGTGTCGCCGGTCACGGCTGCCTTGTGTGCTTCCGAGCCTTTGCCGCCGAAGTGGCCATCTTCGATGTACTTCTTGGCGTTGTCCCAGGCTCCACCGCCGGTCGTCATGGAGATCGCGACGAACAACCCGGTGACAATGGTACCGACCAACAAGCCGCCCAGAGCCTGCGGCCCCAGGATCAAGCCGACGACGATCGGCACCGCCACCGGGAGGATGGACGGGATCATCATTTCCTTGATCGCAGCAACCGTCAGCATATCGACCGCACGGGAATAATCCGGCGTGGCCGTGCCTTCCATGATGCCGGGGATTTCCTTGAACTGGCGACGCACTTCCATGACCACCGCCCCCGCCGAACGACCAACAGCCTCCATGGCCATGGCGCCGAACAGGTAAGGAATCAGGCCGCCGATGAAAAGGCCGATGATGACCATGTGATTGGACAGATCGAAGCTGATGTTGGCCAAGCCAGCCGCTTCGAGACCATGCGTGTAATCGGCGAAAAGAACCAGGGCAGCGAGGCCGGCAGAACCGATGGCGTAGCCCTTGGTCACCGCCTTGGTCGTGTTGCCCACGGCATCCAGCGGATCGGTGACATTGCGCACTTCCTTCGGAAGTTCAGCCATTTCGGCGATACCACCGGCGTTGTCGGTGATCGGACCGTAGGCATCGAGTGCCACGACGATACCGGCCATCGACAGCATGGAGGTGGCGGCGATGGCGATACCGAACAGGCCGCCCATGGCGTAAGCGGCGTAGATCGCCACGCACACCGACAGGACCGGCCAGGCACAGGCCTTCATCGATACGCCGATGCCGGCGATGATGTTGGTCGCGTGACCGGTCTGGCACGAAGATGCGACATGCTTGACCGGGGCATAGTCGGTGCCGGTGTAGTACTCAGTGATCCAGACCAGTGCGGCGGTCAGCACCAGGCCGACGACCGAGCAACCGAACATCGAGGTGGTCGTGATCTTGGCCGCAGTATCGCCAGCACCAATTAGCCAGGACGTGATCGGGTAGTAGGCAATCAGCGCCAGGACGCCGGCCACGATCAGGCCGCGATAGAGCGCCGACATGATCTTGCCGCCATCGGTCGCCTTGACGAACATGCAACCGACGATGGAAGCGATGATGGACACACCGCCCAGAGCCAGCGGATAGAGCACCAGATTCTCGCCCAGCCCCGGGAAGGTCTTGATGGTCAGCGCCGCCAGCACCATGGTCGCGACCACCGTCACCGCATAGGTTTCGAACAGGTCGGCCGCCATACCGGCGCAATCGCCCACGTTGTCGCCGACGTTATCGGCAATCACCGCCGGATTGCGGGGATCGTCCTCGGGAATGCCTGCTTCGACCTTGCCCACCAAATCTGCACCGACGTCAGCCCCCTTGGTGAAGATGCCGCCACCGAGACGTGCAAAGATGGAGATCAGCGAGGATCCGAAGGCCAGGCCGACCAGCGGTTCGATCACATGATGCAGGTCGGCATTGCCACCCGTCGCCCTGAGAAAGGCGTAGTAACCTGCCACGCCGAGCAGCCCCAGGCCAACCACCAGCATGCCGGTGATGGCGCCGCCCTTGAAGGCCACAGCCAGTGCCGGCGCGATGCCGCCACGTGCTGCTTCAGCGGTACGCACGTTGGCGCGCACTGAGACGTTCATGCCGATGAAACCGGCTGCGCCCGAGAGTACAGCACCGATCATGAAGCCGAATGCGGTCAGCCAACCAAGCTTGGGAACCACGCCTATCACCAGGAAGAGCACCACGCCGACGATGGCAATCGTCTTGTACTGTCGGCTGAGGTAGGCTGCAGCGCCCTCCTGGACCGCCTTGGCGATCTGCTGCATCCGCTCGTTGCCGGCGGGTAACGCGAGGATCTGCTGACTGGATATCCAGCCATACAGGACTGCCAACACGGCGCAACCAAGCGCCAGTAACAACGCTGTACTCATGACTCCCCCTCTGTGACGGACAAAAAAATCAGACTTCGAATGCCTCCAGCTTCTTAGGCACCGAAATATTCTTCAAGCGGACATAATCCGGCA
>JAYRMB010000027.1:0-17325 GCA_041904995.1 Azonexus sp. | reverse complement strand
AGTGCCATGGTTGTATCTCTGCGTTTTGGTTTAAGAACACCTAATTATAGCGTCCAGACAGCCTTGATTCAGCCCCAGGCCGCAACAAACTCGCGCCAGTGCTGGGCGTCGATCTTACCCAGTTGCGACTTGACGAATTCGGCCTCGGCCACTTCCTCCTCCGCGGTCAGTTCGCCGCGCATGCGCCGGAAGCGGTTATAGACCAAGTAGGTATTGACCACGTCGGTCTCGCAGTAGTCGCGAATTTCGGCGATCTTGCCATCCTGCCAGGCCGACCACACCTTGCCGCCATCCATGCCCAGCTTGCCCGGAAAGCCGAAGAGCTTGGCCAATTCATCGAGCGGTGCATTGGCCCGACCGTTGTACATAGCCAGCAGATCCATCAGGTCGAGGTGGCGCGTGTGGTAGCGACTGATGTAGTTGTTCCACTTGAAGTCGCGCGAATCGGCGTAATCGCCATCGCCCATGTCCCAGTAGCGCGGCGCGGCGACACCGTGCAACATGCCGCGATAATGCAGCACCGGCAGGTCGAAGCCACCACCGTTCCAGGAAACGATCTGCGGCGTGAATTTCTCGATGCCGTCGAAGAAGCGCTGGATGATCTCGCCTTCGTCCAGATCCGGTTCGGATAGCGACCACACCTTGAAACCGTCGCCGGCACGCAGCACGCAGGAGATAGTGACGATGCGTTGCAGGTGCAGCTGCAGGAAATCGTTACCGGTTTTCGCCCGCCGTTGCTGGAAGGCCAGTTCGGCAACTTCGTCGTCGGAAAGCTCGCCAGGCAGATCGTTCAGGCGGCGCAGGCCGGCGACATCGGGAATGGTCTCGATGTCGAAGACGAGCACCGGCTTCATGCCGGAAAAACTCCAGTCGACAGATAGCGGTCGCCGCGGTCGCAGACGATGGAGACGATCGTCGCATTCTCCAACTGCTGCGCCAGACGCAGGGCGACCGCCAGGGCGCCACCTGAGGAAATGCCGGCGAAGATGCCCTCTTCCATCGCCAGGCGTCGCGTCATGGCCTCGGCATCGGCCTGGCTGACGTATTCGATGCGATCGACGTTGGTGTTGTCGTAAATTTTCGGCAAATAGGCTTCAGGCCACTTGCGGATGCCGGGAATCTGGCTGCCGTCTTCCGGTTGGCAACCGACGATCTGGATGGCGGGATTCTTTTCCTTGAGGAAACGGCTGGTCCCCATGATGGTACCTGTCGTCCCCATACTGGAAACAAAATGCGTGATCTTGCCTTCGGTGTCACGCCAGATTTCCGGTCCGGTGCCTTCATAGTGGGCAATCGGGTTATCCGGGTTACCGAACTGATCAAGGATGATGCCCTTGCCTTCATCGCGCATTTTATCGGCGACGTCGCGCGCCAGTTCCATGCCGCCATCCTTGGGCGTCAGCACCAGTTCAGCGCCGTAGGCCCGCATGCTTTGCCGGCGTTCGATACTCTGGTTCTCCGGCATGACCAGGATCATCTTGTAACCCTTGATCGCCGCCGCCATGGCGAGCGCGATACCGGTATTGCCGGAGGTCGCTTCGATCAGCGTATCGCCCGGCTTGATGGCGCCGCGCGCCTCGGCACGCTGGATCATCGACAGCGCCGGCCGATCCTTGACCGAGCCGGCCGGATTGTTGCCCTCCAGCTTGGCCAGGATGACATTGCCGCGCTTGTCGTTGTCGGCGCCAGGAATGCGCACCAGGCGCACCAGCGGCGTGTTTCCGACAAAATCCTGCAGGGTTTTATACATGCTTATGCAGCCACTCGATGTATTGGGAGACGCCCTCCTCAACCGTGGACATCGGAGCTTCGTAGCCGGCTTCGCGCAACTTGGTCAGATCGGCCTGCGTGAATGCCTGGTATTTACCCTTCAGCGCCTCGGGGAAGGCGACGTATTCCAGCAAACCTTGTGCCCGCAGTTCGTCCAGCGTCAGCGGTGTTTCGTTTTTTGCCTTGCGGCACCCGTTCACCGCAGCAACGGCGACGTCGTTGAAACTCTGCGCCCGACCGGAGCCAAGATTGAAGATACCGGACTTTTCCGGGTGATCCAGGAAAAACAGATTGACCTTGGCGACATCGCCGACGAAGACGAAATCGCGCATCTGGCCGCCGTTTTCGTAGCCGTGCGAGCCCTCGAACAGCTTGACCTTGCCGTCCGCCTTGAACTGGTTGTAATTGTGGAAGGCAACCGATGCCATGCGGCCCTTGTGCGTCTCGCGCGGGCCATAGACGTTGAAGTAGCGGAAACCGACAATCTGCGACGAAGGATTCTGCGCCAGACGCTGACGAACGATCTGGTCAAACAGGAACTTCGAGTAGCCGTAGACGTTGAGCGGCCCTTCGTACTGGCGCTCCTCCTTGAAGACGCTGCTACCGCCGTAGGTGGCAGCCGACGAGGCGTAGAGGAACTGCACGTCCTGGTCCTGACACCAGTCGAGCAGGATCATGGAGTAACGGTAATTGTTCTCCATCATGTAACGGCCGTCGGTTTCCATCGTGTCGGAGCACGCGCCTTCGTGCAGGATGGCCTCGATGTCGCCATCGTAATGACCGGCCTGTATGCGCTCGATGAAGTCGTGCTTGTCGATGTAATCGACAATATCGCAATCGATCAGGTTCTTGAACTTGTCGGCCTTGGTCAGATTGTCGACAGCGATGATGTTCTTGATGCCGCGCTCGTTCAGCGCTTTGACGATATTCGACCCGATGAAGCCGGCGGCGCCGGTGACGACGATATACATCCTGTTCTCCTTACAATGCGGCGAGCAATTCGTCGCGGGTCACAACGGCCGTGCCCAACTTACCGACAACGATGCCGGCGGCGACGTTGGCGACTCGGATGGCCTCGGCCCAATCGGCTCCGGCAGCCAGCATCACCGCCAGCGTGGCGATGACGGTATCGCCAGCGCCGGAAACATCAAACACCTCGCGCGCCTGCGCCGCCTGATGATGGGTTTCATCCGCGAAAAGAGTCATTCCCTCCTCGCTACGCGTGACCAACAAGGCCTCCAGACCGAGATCACCGCGCAGCTTGCGTGCCTTGGCGGCAAGCTCCTCTTCGTTCTTCCAGGAACCGACGACCTGCTTCAATTCCGAACGGTTCGGCGTGATCACCGTCGCCCCGGCATACTTGCCCCAGTCGTCGCCCTTGGGATCGACCAGCACCGGCTTGTCGTGCGAACGCGCAATACGGATCATCTCTGAGATATGCGTCAGGCCGCCTTTTCCGTAGTCGGAAAGAATGATCACATCGGCCTGTGTCACGCGCTGCTCGAAATCGGCCAGCTTGGCTTGCAGGATTTCGTGCGACGGCGGGGTTTCGAAATCGATGCGCAACAACTGCTGCTGGCGGCCAATAACACGCAGCTTGACGATGGTATCGAGATCACGATCGATGTGCAGGCCCGCGTCGATCTGCCCTTCATCAAGCAGACGCGCCAACGCTTTCCCGGCATCGTCATCGCCGACGACCGACAGGAGCGCCGTGACAGCCCCCAGAGAGGCGGCGTTGCGGGCCACGTTGGCCGCTCCACCCAAGCGTTCTTCCTGACGCTCGACCTTGACCACCGGCACCGGCGCTTCCGGCGAAATCCTGCTGACTTCGCCAAACCAGTAACGATCCAGCATTACATCGCCGACAACGAGCAGGCGAACCTCTGCAACCTTATCCAGCATAAACACCTGCACTCAACGCCCGATGGCGAAATACTCGATCCCGGAACCGCGCACGAACTTTGGATCGTACAAATTACGACCATCGAAAATCACCGGGTTCTTCAACGTTGCCTTGATAGCCTCGAAATCGGGGCTACGGAATTCCTTCCACTCAGTCACGATAACCAGCGCATCGGCATCAACCAAGGCACCCATCGGGCTCTCGGCGTATTTGAGACGTGGTTCGTTACCGAAGATGCGCTGGGTTTCGTGCATGGCAACCGGATCATAAGCCGTCACGGTAGCACCTGCTGCGAACAGATCGGCAATCAACTCACGGCTCGGCGCCTCACGCATATCGTCGGTGTTGGGTTTAAAAGCCAGTCCCCAAAGCGCGAAATGCTTACCCTTCAGATCGCCAAAACGGCCCTTGAGCTTATTGGTCAGCACATGCTTCTGTTCGTCGTTGGCTGCTTCGACAGCGTTCAGAACCTTAAGGTTGATCCCGGCATCGTCCTGCGCTGTCCTGATCAGGGCCTGGACGTCCTTCGGGAAACAGGAACCACCATAGCCGCAACCAGGATAGAGGAAGTGATAGCCAATGCGTGGGTCGGAACCAATGCCCTGGCGCACCATTTCGATATCAGCACCCAGCACCTCGGCCAGATTGGCCAGTTCGTTCATGAAGCTGATACGGGTTGCAAGCATTGCATTGGCAGCGTATTTGATCAGTTCTGCACTCTTCACGTCGGTGACAATCAAGCGCTCATGATTGCGCTGGAAGGGCGCATATAAAGCGCGCATCAGATGAATTGCCTGCTCGTCCTCGGCACCAACGACGATACGGTCCGGACGCATGAAATCCTCAACCGCAGCCCCCTCCTTCAAAAATTCCGGGTTGGACACGACGCTGTACGGAGTCTCAATGCCACGCTTCTTCAATTCATCGGCAATCGCTGCCTTGACCTTGGCGCCGGTACCCACCGGCACGGTACTCTTATCAACGACGACCTTGTAGTCGGTCATCAGGCGACCGATGCTACGGGCCGCCGCGAGGACATATTTAAGGTCGGCCGAACCATCCTCGTCCGGAGGAGTACCCACAGCAATGAACTGAATCGTACCGTGGCGAACCGCTTCCTCGATATCGGTCGTGAAGTGCAGACGGCCGGCGGCCACGTTGCGCTGAACCATATCTTCCAGGCCCGGCTCATAAATGGGAATGCCGCCTTCCTTCAGGATGCGAATCTTTTCCGGATCAACGTCCAGACACAATACGTCGTTTCCGACTTCAGCCAGACAAGTGCCACTGACCAGGCCCACGTAGCCCGTGCCAACAACCGTAATCTTCATGAGTATTCCTACAAGGATTGATCAAATTCTTCGCTACGCCGCGGCGAATAGGTTTCCCATCCGCCACAGGCCGGACAGCGCCAGTAGAACTGACGCGCCTTAAAACCGCAATTATCGCACCGATAGCGGGACAAACGACGCGTATAGCCCTGAATGATGCTCTTGGCCAGCTCGACGTCCGGCTGAACCTCAGGAGCCGCCAAGGGCAAACGCGCACTCATCAGCTTCTCCAACCCAAGAAGGGTTGGATTGCGTTGCAACTCCCCGCGCACGAGACGATACGCAGCCTCACTACCCTCTGCTTCCAACACTAATTGATAGACAACATCGAGCAGATCGAGAGAAGGATAACGCTCAAGATATCCGCTCAGCAGTGCAATTCCCTCCTCCCGGCGCTCCAGGCGTCGATAAGCTTCAAGCAAACGCTGAGCAACCAGCGCAAGGTAGGCCGGATCCTGTTGCTCGATTCGTTGCCAGGCATCGATAGCAGCCGCCAGATCGCCTTCCTGCTGAAGGATATCGCCCAACAACAAGCTCGCCCGAACACACTTGCGATTGTTCTGCATAGCCACTTCGAGATACTGCCTTGCAGTTTCAGGACGCGAGCGCATGATCTCATTGGCTGCCAACTCGCAATAATATTCGGCGATATCGCGCTGAGAGGCCACATCCGGCAACTCCTTGGCTATTTCAACCGCCTTGAGCCACTCCTTTTCTGCTTGGTAGATATCAAGCAGATTGCGCTTTGCATCCTCTGCCAGATCGGTCGCCAGCAATCTGTTGAATATCTCCTCAGCCCTATCCAACAGCCCCGCCTTCAGGAAATCCTGCCCCAACTCAAGGAGAGCCAGCAAACGAACTCTTTCTTCCAGATCGGGAAGATCTATCAGGTTCTGATGCATGCGAATCGCCCGCTCTGTCTCGCCGCGTCGGCGAAAGAGATTTCCCAAAGCGAAATGCAATTCGACCGTCTGTGAATCGACCTGCGCCACTTCGAGAAAAGAGTCGATTGCCTTGTCCGGCTGTTCATTCAGCAGGAAATTCAAGCCCTGAAAATATGAGCGCGGCAAAGCGCGCGACTCATGAACCACTTGCCGCATATCGACCCGAGCCGCCACCCAACCGAGAGCAAAAAACAAGGGGATCAGCAAGAGTTGCCAGTATTCGAACAACTCACTCATGGCGCTGGTGGCTCCACTTTGGCAGTCTCGGTACGTTCAACGCAGTTGCGTCGACAACTGGCCAACTCACGCCTTTGTCTATAAACAAGCCCAAGCAATGAAAGCACACCCAAAAATATACCGGCCGCGAAGAAAACCAGTAGCACCAGCACCAGCGGCCCTTCCCAGACTTGCCCAGGAAACCAGTGCAAACTGATTGGTGCGGAATTTTGGAGCGCAAAAAGCACCAAAAGGACAAACAATACGAGGCGCAAGCCCCAAGTAATTATCGTCATTGCGTTCAAAATAAAAAGGGCAGTGAAATCATTCACTGCCCTCGAATCTACCACATTGGGCCAAACCCGGCCTCAGGTCATTTGATCGACCCGTTCGCGCAATTCCTTCCCGGCCTTGAAATGGGGAACCCATTTCGCCGGAACGTTGACCTTGTCCCCAGACTTAGGGTTGCGTCCAATGCGCGGCGGCCGGTAGTTGAGCGCAAAGCTTCCGAATCCGCGGATTTCGATGCGATCTCCGCGCACCAGCGCTTCGGACATCGCATCGAGAATCATCTTGACCGCGAAATCGGCATCCTTTGCCACCAACTGCGGAAAACGTTCCGCCAGCCGGGCAATGAGCTCGGATTTGGTCATGCTTGAGCCTTATCAGCCTTGTTGGTTGAGTTTGGCTTTCAGCAATGCCCCCAGGTTGGTCGTACCCGAAGCGGCGGAAGACTCAGCAGCAAATTTCTGCATCGCTTCGTGCTGCTCGGCTTGATCCTTGGCCTTGATGGACAGGTTGATGCCACGGGTCTTGCGATCGACGTTGATGATCATCGCTTCGACTTCGTCGCCGACCTTCAGATGCTGCGACAGGTCTTCGATACGATCGCGCGAGAACTCGGACGCACGCAGGTAACCTTCGTTTTCACCGTCAAGAGTCATAACTGCACCCTTGGCGTCGACCGACTTGACGGTAGCGCGCACGATGCTGTTCTTCTCGTGAGTGGCGATGAAGTTGGTGTACGGATCACCTTCGAGTTGCTTGATACCGAGAGAAATACGCTCCTTCTCGACGTCGATGCCGAGCACAACGGCTTCGACTTCATCACCCTTCTTGAAGTTGCGGATCGCCTCTTCGCCCGAAGCCGACCACGAGAGATCGGAAAGGTGAACCAGCCCGTCGATACCACCAGGCAGGCCAATGAAGATACCGAAGTCGGTAATCGACTTGATGGCGCCCTTCACCTTATCACCCTTCTTGTGGTTCATCGCGAACTCGTCCCACGGATTCGCCTGGCACTGCTTCATGCCGAGGGAAATACGGCGACGCTCTTCGTCGATCTCGAGGATCATGACTTCGACTTCGTCGCCCAGCTGGACAACCTTGGACGGATGAACATTCTTGTTGGTCCAGTCCATTTCGGAGACGTGCACCAGGCCTTCGATACCCTGTTCGATTTCGACGAATGCGCCGTAATCGGTCAGGTTGGTGACCTTGCCGAACAGGCGGGTGCCAGCCGGGTAACGGCGGGCGATACCGACCCACGGATCGTCACCCAGTTGCTTCATACCCAGGGAGACGCGGTTTTTCTCAGCGTCGAACTTGAGGATCTTGGCGGTGACTTCGTCGCCCACGGCCAGGACTTCGGACGGGTGACGGACACGACGCCAGGCCAAGTCGGTGATGTGCAGCAGACCATCGATGCCGCCCAGATCGACGAATGCGCCGTAGTCGGTGATGTTCTTGACGATACCCTTGACGACGGTACCCTCCTTGAGGTTTTCCATCAGCTTTTCGCGATCGGCGTCAGCGGTGGCTTCCAGCACGGCGCGACGGGACAACACAACGTTGTTGCGCTTGCGATCCAGCTTGATGACCTTGAATTCGAGGGTCTTGCCTTCGTACGGGGTGGTGTCCTTGACCGGACGCATGTCGACCAGGGAACCCGGCAGGAAGGCGCGCACGCCGTTCGACATGACGGTCAGACCGCCCTTGACCTTGCCAGTGATGGTGCCGGTGACCAGAGCGCCGTCGTTGAGGGCTTGCTCCAGGTAGTTCCAGGCAGCGATGCGCTTGGCGCGATCGCGCGAGAGGCGGGTGGCGCCGTAGCCATCTTCCAGCATCTCGATGGCGACCTGGACGAAATCGCCGATGGTGACCTCGACGTCGCCCTGATCGTTCAGGAATTCTTCTACGGGAACGTAGGATTCGGATTTCAGGCCAGCATTGACCACCACGAAATTGTGATCGATGGCCACCACTTCAGCAGTGATGACTTCGCCTTGACGCATTTCCTGGCGAGCCAGGGATTCTTCAAAAAGTTGAGCAAAAGATTCCATTACGGACAGACCTTTTTGCCACGGCAGAACCGCAGCGGGTTAAGAGTGGTAATACATCGCCACCAGCAGGTGGCGACACCATTATTTCAATGCTTCGGCGGCCCAATCGAGAACCTGCTTTACCGCCTGTTCGACAGTCAGATGGGTAGTATCGAGCAACTTGGCATCTTGCTCCTGGCGGAGCGGTGCGACGCTACGTTGCGCATCGCGCTCGTCCCGTTGCTTCAGATCCTCCAGAAGGTCCGCGAGATTAGCAGAGAATCCTTTTTCGATCAACTGCTTATAACGACGTTCGGCACGCGCTTCGGCGGACGCCGTCAAAAACACCTTGAGCTGAGCCTTCGGGAATACAACCGACCCCATATCCCGCCCGTCACCAACCAAGCCAGGCGCCTTGTTGAAGACCCGCTGGCGGAACAACAGCGCTTCGCGAACTTTTGGCAACGCGGCCACCTTGGATGCTCCGGTCGACATCTCTTCGGTACGAATAGCATCACCAACCAAGGCACCGTCAAGGAAGATCTCTTCGTCAACGAACGCCACATCCAGTTGTGCAGCAATTGCCGCTACCGCAGGCTCATCATCCCAACTGACTCCGGCTCGGCGAGCCGCCAGAGCAGTCAGACGATACAAAGCGCCAGAATCCAGATAGGAAAAGCCAAGTGCGGCCGCAACACGCCCAGCTACCGTCCCCTTGCCAGATGCCGATGGGCCATCAATCGCGATCACTGGCGCAGCCTTGGTCACCGAGGCAAAACGCTCAAAATAGTCGGGGAAGGTTTTGGCAACACATTTTGGATCGTTGATACGCAGTGGCGTTCCGAATGCTGCCAAAGAGAAGCACATAGCCATCCGATGATCATCGTAGGTATCGATCCCCTCAGGCGGAGAAACAAGTCGCTCAACCGGTGTCACCCGAATAAAGTCCTGCCCCTCCTCAACTACCGCACCAAGCTTGCGCAGTTCAGTCGCCATCGCTGCGATGCGATCGGTTTCCTTGACCCGCCAACTGGCGATATTGCGTAGAGTTGTTGCCCCCTTGGCGAACAGCGCCGTCGTTGCCAAGGTCATCGCTGCATCAGGAATATGATTGCAATCGAGATCAATACCGTGCAAGCCACCTTCCGGCGCCCGAGCCTCCATCCAATTCGGACCGGTCTCAATCACAGCCCCCATCTGCGCCAGCGCTTCGGCGAAATGCACATCACCCTGGATCGAGTCGTGACCAACACCTTCGACCCGCACTGGCCCGCCGCCAATCGCGCCGAGCGCAAGGAAATACGACGCGGACGATGCATCGCCCTCGACGTAGATCATTCCCGGTGACACGTAGCGGCTACCTTCCCTGACAGTGAAACGCCGCCAATCCTCGCGTTCGACAAACACACCAAATCGCGCCATGGTGGCCAACGTGATTTCGATGTACGGTTTGGAAGTCAGTTCGCCGACAACTTCCACCGCAACCGTCTTGCCGGCCAGCGGCAAAGCCATCAACAAACCAGTCAAGAACTGGCTGGAAACGTCGCCGCGCACCTGAACGACACCACCGGGACGAATCTGGCCAGGCCTCAGTTGCAGCGGCGGATAGCCTTCATTACCCAGGTAATCGATCTCGGCTCCCAATTGACGCAGGGCGTCAACCAGATCACCAATCGGCCTCTCGTGCATACGTTCAACACCATCCAAACGGTACTCACCTTCCGCCAAAGCCAAGACTGCCGTCAACGGACGGAATGCCGTACCAGCATTTCCCAGAAATAAATTAGCCTGCTGTACAGGAAAACGCCCGGCAATCCCGCCAATCTGCCACGCAGCATGGCCTATCGATTGAACCGATACCCCGAGCGCTTGCAGTGCCTCGAGCATGCGTTCTGTATCATCTGATGCCAATAGATCGCGAACTTCCGTTACACCTTCAGCCAGCGCCGCTAAAAGAAGCACTCGGTTGGAAATGCTCTTGGAACCTGGCAGCTCAACTTTCCCGGCGGCCGATAGAAACTGTGGAAGATCAGTAAATTTCATTGAGTTATTACCTAGCGCAATGCCAATAAACAAAACTAACGCTTCAAAAGAGATCAGAAAAAATCAGCACTTCTATCTTTTGACGACAGACAAGGCTGTTCAATCAATGGCCATCTAATCCCTATATTTGGGTCGTCCCAGCGGATGCTTCGCTCCAGCTCCGGCGCGTAATAGTCTGTGGTCTTGTAGAGAAACTCCGCCGTCTCGCTGATCGTCAGGAAGCCATGGGCCAAGCCCGGGGGTATCCAAAGCTGTTTCTTGTTTTCGGCACTCAGAGTGATTCCAACCCACTGCCCGTAGGTTGGTGAGTCCTTGCGGATATCTACCGCCACATCGAACACTTCACCTTGGACAACCCTGACAAGCTTTCCCTGCTCCTTGGGAGGCAATTGGTAGTGCAAACCTCTGAGGACGTTCTTTGCCGACTTGGAGTGGTTGTCCTGCACAAAGGTGACTTCGTAGCCTACCGCCTCGTTAAAGCGCTGCTGGTTGAAGCTTTCAAAGAAGAAACCACGCTCGTCCCCGAAGACTTTCGGTTCGAGAATAAGAACGCTTGGGATCTTGGTTTGGATGACGTTCATCCAATCACCTTGTCCTTGAGGATGGCGAGAAGGTATTGGCCATAGCCGTTCTTAGCCAGCGGCTGGGCGAGTTGTTCGAGTTTTTGTGCATCGATCCAGCCTTGGCGGTAGGCAAGCTCTTCCGGACAGGCAACCTTGAGGCCCTGGCGCTTTTCCAGGGTGGCGATGAATTGACTCGCTTCCAGCAGGCTGTCGTGCGTCCCCGTGTCGAGCCAGGCATAACCCCGTCCCATGATCTCGACGTTGAGTTGGCCTTTTTCCAGATAGAGGCGATTGAGGTCGGTGATTTCCAGTTCACCACGCGGAGAGGGTTTGAGGTCTTTGGCGAGGTCAACGACCTGGTTGTCGTAGAAGTAAAGGCCCGTGACCGCGTAGTTGGATTTGGGCTGCTTGGGTTTTTCTTCCAGGCTCAGTACTTTGCCGTTCGGGTCGAACTCGGCAACACCGTAACGTTCCGGGTCATGGACGTGATAGGCGAAGACGCTGGCGCCACTGGTTCGCTGGTTGGCATTGGCCAGCAGTTGGTGAAAGTCGTGGCCATAGAAGATGTTGTCGCCGAGCACGAGGGCAGAATCGGCGTTGCCAATGAAGCCGGCACCGATCAGAAACGCCTGGGCCAAACCATCCGGGCTGGGTTGGATAGCATATTGCAGGTTGATGCCCCACTGGCTGCCGTCGCCCAGCAGCTGTTGGAAGCGCGGGGTATCTTGCGGGGTGGAAATAATCAGGATGTCGCGAATACCAGCAAGCATGAGACTGCTGAGCGGGTAATAGATCATCGGCTTGTCGTAGATGGGGAGCAACTGCTTGGATACCGACAAGGTGGCCGGGTGCAAACGGGTGCCGGCGCCGCCGGCGAGGATGATGCCTTTGCGTGCGCTCATGACCGTTCTCCATAGTTCTGGTCGACCCATTGGCGGTAATTGCCACTGGTCACGTTGGCGACCCACGCTTGATTGGTGAGATACCACTCGACGGTCTTGCGGATACCGGTTTCGAAGGTTTCGGCGGGTTTCCAGCCAAGTTCGCGTTCGAGTTTGCTGGCATCAATAGCGTAGCGACGATCATGTCCAGGACGATCTGTAACGAAGGTGATCTGTTCCTTGTAGGATTTGCCATCGGTTCTCGGACTGAGTTGGTCGAGGATGGCGCAAAGGGTATGGACGACGTCAAGGTTGGCTTTTTCGTTCCAGCCGCCGACGTTGTAGGTTTCCCCCACTCTGCCCGCTTCGAGAACACAGCGGATGGCGCTGCAGTGGTCCTTGACATAAAGCCAGTCCCGAATCTGCTGACCATCGCCGTAGATGGGCAAGGGCTTGCCGGCCAGCGCGTTGTGGATGACCAGCGGGATGAGTTTTTCCGGGAAGTGGTAAGGGCCGTAGTTGTTGGAGCAGTTGGTGGTGAGTACCGGCAGACCGTAAGTATGGTGATAGGCACGGACCAGATGGTCGGACGCAGCCTTGCTAGCCGAATAGGGGCTGTTCGGCTCGTAGCGATTACTTTCCTTGAAGGCAGGATCTTCCTTGTTCAAGGAGCCATAGACTTCGTCGGTGGAGACATGCAGGAAGCGGAATTGGCTTTTTGCTTCGCCTTCGAGCTTACCCCAGTAGGCACGCACGGCTTCCAACAAACGGAAGGTACCAACGATGTTGGTTTGGATGAAGTCTTCGGGGCCATGGATGCTGCGGTCGACATGCGACTCGGCAGCAAAGTTGAGGATGGCACGCGGTTGGTGTTCGGCCAACAGTCGGCTGACGAGGTCGAAATCGCCAATGTCACCGTGCACGAAAATATGCCTTTTATCGCCGTGCACCGCAGCCAGGTTCTCCAGGTTGCCGGCGTAGGTCAGCGCATCGAGGTTGACGATGGTTTCATCCGAGCCGGCCAGCCAGTCGAGGACGAAATTGCTGCCGATGAAACCAGCCCCACCGGTGACGAGAATCATCGTTTCTCTTCCTTCAATCCGCTTAGCATCTCGTCCACGACTTTAATCCTCGCGTACCCGCAAAAAGCTGGCAAACCGAGGCAGCCCTCTGGCCGTCAGGTCACGGTAGCGATAAGTGACGATGCTCCCGATCACCGGTGGCTCACGTCGTTGCTGATCGGTAAAACCGCTCCCCAGCATGAACTCCTTGCCTTCCGGCGTTCGCACGCGCAAGGCACCGAGTTGGCCGGCATATTTCCCCTTACCCGGCTGGTGCGCAATAACCTCGGCCTCGGCATCGAGCAGGGGTTTCAGTTTGAGCAACACATCGCTACGCCCGGTTTGATAGGGAGCATCGGCCAGATGCAGCATCAACCCTTCTCCGCCCGCGCGAACCACCTCGTTAAGGCGTTTTTGCAGACTGCTGCGGTGCACGACCCGAAATTGCGAAATTTCGCGCAACCAAGGCACATCGGCCGAACGAACCACGGCCTCGATCTGCGCCGCCCGCTCGGCGAATGCCCCGGCCGCACCGGGCAACTCGAAAATCATGTAACGCACTTCACGCCATTCTGTATCGTCGGGCACTCCCTTGCGCACAATGCCGGAAAGTCGCTCGAAGCTGCCGCGCCCGGCCCACAATTCCCCATCCAGTGCCTGCTTGGGCAAGCCGGCAATGAACCAAGCCGGGGCATGGATCGGTCGCCCACTACGGAAACGCAGGGTCTGACCGTCCCAGATGGCGCGGACGCCGTCCAGCTTTTCGCTGACCAGATAGCGGCTTACATCGACCTGCCCACGATAGACGTTGGCCAGCAGAATTTCGGGAACGCCCTCAACCGCTGCCAGCGTGTACCCTGGAGCGAGTAATGCCAAGCTCAGCAACAAGGCACCGAGCAACCGTGACATCAGGCTTCTCCTGCCCATTCGCGCCGAGCCTGACGCGCGAGGCCGAAAATTTCTTCCAGACGCTCCCCATCGGCACGCGCCAGCGCCGCACGTAATTCGTCGAGTTGGGCTCGGTAGCTATCAAGTTCGCCCAGCAAAGCCTCACGGTTGGCCAGACAGATATCGCGCCACATTTCCGGATGACTGGCCGCGATACGGGTGAAATCGCGAAAGCCCGAAGCGGCGAAGGTAAAAAACAGATCCGCATCGTCACGTACGGCTAGATCATGCACCAAGGCAAAGGAAAGCAGATGAGGCAGATGGCTGACCGCTGCGAACACGCGATCGTGCATCTCCGGCGTCAATTCATAAATGTCAGCGCCGCAACGCGACCAGGCACGCTTGACGTGATCGAGGGCATCGTCGTTGTTTTCCGGCAGCGGGGTCACAACCACCTTCTTGCCCTGGTAAAGATCCCAACGGGCCGCTCCTGGGCCGCTGTTCTCCGCCCCAGCGATGGGATGGGCAGGCACGAACTGACTGATTTTGTCGCCGAACGCCGCCCGCGCCGCCGCGACGACATCGCCCTTGGTCGAACCGCCGTCGGTGACGATGG
Source organism: Azonexus sp. (assembly GCA_041904995.1). Taxonomy (GTDB): domain Bacteria; phylum Pseudomonadota; class Gammaproteobacteria; order Burkholderiales; family Rhodocyclaceae; genus Azonexus. The sequence goes on along the minus strand of JAYRMB010000027.1, from coordinate 2,785 downwards.
TATTCGGCCCGAGATAAGGCGCAATGCGCGCGAAGATTTCCGGCATCTGCGCCACCGGCGTTGCCACCAGAACGATGTCGGCATCGCCGATTTCGTGGATCGGATTGATCCCGGCCCGGTCGATCACGCCAAGCTCCTGTGCCGCACGCAAGGTGGATGGTGTGCGGCCGAAGCCGACCACCTCCTCCACCGCCTCGGCTTCCTTCAAAGCCAGCGCGAATGAACCGCCGATCAGGCCGGTGCCGAAGACGACGATCTTGCCGAATTCCGGCATTTACAGGGCCTTGGCCAGCGCTTCCAGGAAGCGGGCATTTTCCGCTTCGGTACCGATGGTGACGCGCAGCCACTCGGGCAAGCCATAGCCGCCGATCGGACGAACGATCACGCCCTGCTGCAACAGCTTCTGATTGACGCTGCCAGCATCGCCCGCACGGAAGGTGACGAAGTTGCCGTAGGACGGAATGTGCTCGAGACCGAGTTTCTCCAGCCCACCAACGATCTGCGCCATACCGCGCCGATTCAGCTCGTAGCTGGCCGAGACGAATTCTTCGTCGTCGAGCGCCGCCGTCGCTGCCGCCAGTGCCAGATTGTTTACGTTGAACGGCTGACGCACACGATTCATCAAACCGGCCACTTCAGCCGAGGCCAATGCATAACCGACACGCAGACCGGCCAAGCCAAAGATCTTGGAAAAGGTCCGGCAAACCACGAGATTCTGGAATTCCTTGACCCATGCCGCCGTATCGACACGCTCGGCCGGCGGAATGTATTCGTTATAAGCCTCGTCCAGCACGACCACGACCTCGGCCGGCACTTTCTCAAGGAAAGCGCGGACTTCGGCATAAGGCAGGAAGTTGCCAGTCGGGTTGTTCGGGTTGGCGATCCACACGATGCGCGTATCCGGGCGAATGGCGGCAAGCATCGCGTCCAGGTCATGCCCGTAGTTCTTGGCCGGGGTGGCGATCAGTTCGGCGCCGGTAGACAGCGTGGCCAGCGGATAGACCGCAAAGGCATGCTGGGCGAAGACGGCGGAGCGCCCCGGCGCCAAGAAAACACGGGCAATCAAATCGAGCACGTCGTTCGAACCGTTACCGAGAACAATCTGCTCCTGTGCCACGCCGCAACGCTGAGCAACTTTGGCAATCAACTCGAACTGATCGGGGTAACGCTCAATGCCATCGATCGCTGCCTGCACGGCCTGTTTCGCTTTCGGGCTCATGCCCAGCGGATTTTCGTTCGAAGCAAGCTTGACGATGCTGCCGACCGGAATGCCCATCTCACGGGCCAGTTCGGTAATCGGCTTACCTGGTTGGTAGGCAGAAATGGAACGAACATAGGAAAGCGCCTGTTCAGCGAGACTCATGGGGATTCCTCAGTAAACGGCTACCGGGTAGGAGCCGAGAATCTTCAGGTAGGCAGCGCGCGCCGCCAGTTGTTCAAGGGCAGCCTTGACCGCGGCATCCTCGCGATGGCCCTCGATGTCCACGTAGAAAACGTATTCCCAAAGAGCATTGCGCGCTGGGCGGGACTCCAGGCGGCTCATCGATACGCCGGCTGTCGACAAAGGCAGCAGCAATTCATGCAGTGCGCCGGTACGATTGGGGGCCGACATGATCAGCGACGTTTTGTCGCGCCCGGAAACGCCGGCATCGTAACGTCCGAGGACCAGGAAGCGCGTCGTGTTGTTCGGTTCGTCTTCGATGTTCTCGACCAACTTCGGCAAATCGTAGCGCGCAGCGGCGGCTTCACCGGCGATAGCGGCAGTACCGGGTTCCTCGGCAGCCTTCTGCGCCGCCTGGGCATTGCTGCCGACCGAAATACGCTGCGCGTGCGGCAGCATGCGGTTCAGCCACTCGTGGCACTGCGCCAACGACTGGGCATGGGAATAGACCTTGGTGATCTTTGCGAAATCGGTCTCGCGCGACAACAGGTTCTGGTGGATGCGTAACACGACTTCGCCGCAAATCTTCAGCGGCGTGGACAGCAGAAGATCCATCGTCCGCCCCACCGCACCCTCGGTCGAATTCTCGACCGGAACGACAGCGTAGTGCGCATGACCGGACTCGACCTCGCGGAACACATCGTCAATCGAAGCCTGTGGCAGTAGGCGTCCTGCATGGCCGAAATGCTTGGTCGCCGCCGACTCGGAGAAGGTACCGAGCGGCCCAAGGAATGCGATGCCAAGCGGTTGCTCGAGCGACAGGCAGGCCGACATCACTTCGCGGAAGAAGAAAGTGATGTTCTCGTTCAGCAGCGGACCGGGGTTGACCTCCTGCAGGCGGCGCAATACCTGCGCCTCGCGCTCCGGACGGTAGATAAAGCCGGCATCGCCGAATTCCGCCTTGATCTCACCGACCCGCTGCGCGCAGCGGGCGCGCTCGTTGAGCAGCTTGAGCAAGTCGCCATCGATACGGTCGATGTCGGCGCGGACGCCGGCCAGGGCCTTCTGCAACTCGTCGTTCATACTCTTACCCGTTGCGCTTGGCGAAATCGTTCATGAATGCGACCAAAGCCTGGACGCCCGCCAGCGGCACAGCGTTGTAGATCGAGGCGCGCATGCCGCCCACGGACTTGTGCCCCTTCAGCGCCAGCAGGCCGGCAGCCTTGGTTTCGGCCAGGAAGGCCGTGTCAAGCTCGGGATTGGCCAGCACGAATGGGACGTTCATGGCGGAACGGCAGTCCGGATCGACCGGGTTGGTATAGAAACCGCCGGAATTGTCGATCGCCTCGTACAAAATTCGCGCTTTTTCGTCGTTCACCGCAGCCATGCCGGCCAGACCACCCT
>JAYRMB010000026.1:0-17637 GCA_041904995.1 Azonexus sp. | reverse complement strand
GCCTGCCGGTGTCGCTCTTCCCGGTCGACGGCACCTGGCCGACCGGCACCGCGCAATACGAAAAGCGCAACCTCGCGCTGCAAATCCCCGAACTCGACGACAAGCTGTGCACGCAATGCGGCAAGTGCGTGTTCGTCTGCCCTCACTCGGCCATCCGCGCCAAGACCTTCCCGGCCGAAGCGGTGGCCGATGCGCCGCCCACCTTCAAGCACATGGCGGCACGGAGCAAGGATTACCCCGCTGGCAGCCGCATGGCCTACCAGGTTGCCCCCGAGGATTGCACCGGCTGCACGCTGTGCGTCGAAGCCTGCCCGATTCGCGACAAGTCGAACATCTCGCACAAGGCCATCAACATGGTCGAGCAAGCGCCGCTGCGTGAGGCGGAAGCCGCCAACTGGGCCTATTTCCTGACCCTGCCGGCCTTGCCGCGGCCCGAGGTCAAGCGCACCGCGCTACCCGGCGCGATGCAGTTACAGCCTTACTTTGAATTCTCCGGAGCCTGCGTCGGCTGCGGCGAAACGCCCTACATCCGTCTTGCCACGCAGCTGTTCGGCGACCGCATGCTGGTCGCCAACGCTACCGGCTGTTCCTCGATCTACGGCGGCAACCTGCCGACCACGCCGTACAGTCAGGATGCCGAAGGGCGCGGCCCGGCGTGGAGCAATTCGCTGTTCGAGGACAACGCCGAATTCGGCCTCGGCATGCGTCTGGCCACCGACAAGCTGGCCGACGCGGCCCGCATCGAGCTACAGGCGCTGGCTGGCCAACTCGATCCGGCACTGGTTGCCGGCCTGCTGGAGGCCGACCAGCACAGCGAAGCCGGCATACACGAACAGCGCGAGCGGGTGGCCGAACTGAAGACGGCGCTCGCCGCCCTCGCCACGCCGGCCGCCGAGCGGCTCGCCGCCGTGGCCGACTACCTGATCCGGCGCAGCGTGTGGATCATCGGCGGCGACGGCTGGGCCTACGACATTGGCTTCGGCGGCCTCGACCATGTGCTGGCTTCCGGCCAGGACGTGAATATCCTCGTCCTCGACACCGAGGTCTATTCCAACACCGGTGGCCAGAATTCCAAGGCGACGCCGCTCGGCGCGGTGGCCAAGTTTGCCGCCGGCGGCAAGCCGAATCGCAAGAAGGACCTGGCGCGCATCGCCATGGATTACGAAAACGTCTTCGTCGCGCAGGTCGCCTACGGGGCCAAGGACGTGCATACGCTGAAGGCTTTCCTAGATGCCGAAAGCTACCCCGGCGTCTCGATCATCATCGCCTACAGCCCCTGCATCGCACATGGCGTCGATCTCTCGAACAACCTGCGCCAGCAGGATCTGGCGGTGAAATCGGGCCACTGGCCGCTGCTGCGCTACGACCCGCGCCTGCGCGAACAGGGCAAGAACCCGCTGTCGGTCGATAGTGCTGCGCCGAGCATCCCCTTCCGTGAATTCGCCCAGCACGAAGCCCGTTTCACCGTGCTCGAGCAGATGCGCCCGGACGCCGCCGCCCGCTTCATGCGCGATGCCGAAACCGCCGCCCGCGAGCGCCATCAGGAATACACCGAACTCGCCGCCCTGGCCGTGCCGGGCGCGGAAACCGCCCCCGCCGATGAGGAGAAGAAAGATGCCTGACCTGTCGACGACCTATCTCGGCCTGCCGCTGAAGAACCCCATCGTTCCCTCCTCGACGCCGCTGACACGCGACGGCGATGCGCCGCTGCACCTAGAAGACGCTGGCGCTGCTGCCATCGTCATGCACTCGCTGTTCGAGGAAGACGTGCGCAACGACGAGCGCATGATCGACCGCTTCCTGATCCACCCGGAACCCTTCGGCGAAGCCGCCGGCCACCTGCCGAGCACGCACGACTACCAGAGCAAGCTCGACCGCTACCTGGCACAGATCCAGTATCTGAAAGCGCGGCTCAACATCCCGGTCATCGCCAGCCTGAACGGCAGCTCGCTCTCCGGCTGGGTCGAGCTCGGCTGCGAACTCGAAGCCGCTGGCGCCGATGCCCTCGAACTCAACGCCTGGCACCTGCCGGGCAGCGCCGACGAATCCGGCGCCAGCGTCGAGGATCGCTACATCGCCCTGCTCTGCGAACTGCGCGCGGTCGTGAACATTCCCATCGCCCTCAAGCTCTCGCCCTTCTTCTCCTCGCTGCCGCACTTCGTCCGCCAGGCCGAAGCCGCCGGCGCCGCAGGCGTTTCGCTATTCAACCGCTTTTTCCAGCCCGATATCGATCTGGAAACGCTGCAAGTCATCGACCGCGTGCAGCTCTCCAGCTCCGCCGACGGCCTGCTCGCCATGCGCTGGATCGCCCTGCTGCGCGGCCAGACACCGCTCACCCTGGCCGCCTCAGGCGGCGTGCACAACGCCCGCGACGTCGCCAAGATGCTGCTCGCCGGTGCCGACGTCACCCACATGGCCAGCGCAATCCTGCAACAAGGCCCCGATGTCATCCAACAGACGCTCGCCGACCTGACGCAATGGCTCGAAACCCACGAATACGAGTCGGTCGCCCAGCTGAAAGGCTCGATGAGCCAACGCAACCACCCCGACCCGGCGGCCTATGCGCGCAGCGCTTACCTGCATACGCTAGACAGTTTCACGCCGCCGTCAGGGGTTAGGTATTGACGGTAGACTGCCGCCTTCAGCCGCCATCCGGTCATGCCATGCATCAACCCTTACCCCCGATGAAGGTCGAAGGGAAAATCGAGTTCAGCATTACTGAACGCTCAGCGGATCGGGTCAAGGCAGAAATGCCGGTTCATCAGGGGATTCTGAATCCGTACGGGATCGTCAATGCCGGCGCCTTGCTCTGGTTTGCCGATGTATGCGCATCGGTACTGGTGCACGGTGATCGCGAGTTCACCCATGGAGCATCTGGCTTTCCGCTCGGCGTCAGTCTCAACGCCGACTTTGTTGGAAACCAGAAAGACGGCGTTATATTCGCGGTCTCCGAGTTCATCAAACGCGACCGCCGAATGAACGTAGTGCAGACGACCATCCATGGACAGGACCGGCAACTCATCGCGAACGTTACGACCAAGCATCTATCGGCCAAGTAATCGAATTGGTGATGGCTCCGGAGCAAGCCGAGGACACCCCTCGGTTTTGTCCAAGAACAAACGCACACCCTTTCCACTCCCTTCAGTACGCCCAGCATATTTTTTGCACAGCCTGGATAGATAGGGGTAAGGTGTTTACAGCGGCAAAATGAACAGCTGGGAGTTGGTCTTGAACTGACGCTTGAACTCGACTCAAGCTATCACCAAGACGCTCCCTGGCTCTCCGGAGCAGATTATGACGAATCTCTTCATCCACTTGGGCTTGCGCCCAACGGGAACTCCAACGCCGCAGGCGAAGCTGATCATATGGCTTGCCGCGTTGGCGCTCGCTGCGGGATTGTCTTTTCTCAGAGTGGCAACCGACGCAGAGTTTGCGTTCGCCTCAGCCGTAGTACTGCCGGTTGTTGCTGTCGCGTGGTTTGTAAACAAGCGAGAAGGGATCATTTATTCGGCTTTGGCCGCGATAGTCTGGGTATCGGCGGACTTCCAGACTGGTCGCGAGTTCAGTGCAAACTGGATTCCCTGGACGAACGGTTTGACCCGTTTTGGGGTGTACGCGTTGGTGGCTTATTTAACCTCATCGCTACACGAAGTGCTGATACGCGAGTACGAAATCGCCCGGCACGATCCTCTGACCGGTTTACTCAACAGGCGGGCATTCTTCGAAGTCGGCATTTCGGAGGCAGCACGCGCGAAAAGATACGGTCATTCTCTCGGGATTATTTTTCTCGATCTTGACGACTTCAAAATGCTTAATGACGCCCGCGGTCACGAAGTCGGCGACTTGGCCCTGCAAGCCGTCAGCAACGCTCTTGTACAAACCCTTCGCAGTTCCGACTCGGTGGCTCGAATGGGAGGGGATGAATTTTCCGTCGTTTTGCCAGAAACCAGCTTTCAAGCTGCTTCCGACACGGGACAGAAGATCGCCCATGCCATCAACGACTCACTAAAAGACTTTGCACCCGTGTCTGTCAGTATTGGAATTGCATGGTTCGAGAAGGTGCTCGATGATTTCCCGCAGATGGTCAGTGCCGCGGATAGCCTGATGTACGAAATTAAGAACGAGGGGAAGCATGGAGTCCGCGCCAAACAAATCGATATTCCGGGCGATACCCAAGATATTCGGGAAGCTGCCTGAACGTTCTGAAGCATCCATCCGGGAGAGAGGTTTTATGCAACTTGCCTTTATCGGGGCCATCGGGACAGCCATTCTCGGTGTCGCCTTTGCCATGCAAAACAATGTTCCCGTCACGGTCAATTTCCTGATGTGGCGTTTTGATAGCACGCTCGCCATGATTCTCCTGATCGCGATTGCGTTCGGTGCCATCGTCGTGGCGCTACTGACCACCCCGATGACACTCAAACGTCAATGGCAAACTCGTCGATTCCGACGACAGATAGAGGATCTTGAAAAAACCTGCGAAGCTCAAAGCAGACGGATTGCCGAGCTTGAGAGTCAAATCTCGGCTGTCTCAGGAAGTGCAGAACAGAAGCCTTATGTCGGGCTAAAACAACTGATCACTGGAAATAACCACGCTTCATCGGACGAAAAAAATACTTAATTGCAGACAGAGTCACCGCAGGCTTCCACAAACTTTATCTTCACCAAGCTTTTCTCCGAAGGAAAAACACCATGAATCGAGAAGAACTCATCCGCAACCTGCATTCCAAACTAGACCATTGGAATCATGAAATTGATGCGCTCGTGGCCAAGAAAGATTCCATGGATGCCTCTGCTCGCGCCGAGTTCAATTCGCGCCTCGACGATCTGCGTAGCCAGCGCGACCGCGCCATGAGCCAACTCTCGGCTTTTCAGAATGCCGGCGAAAACGCCTGGCAGGATATGAAGGGGGGGCTTGAGTTGGCCTGGGAGGCACTCTCGCAAGCCATAGCATCGGCCAAGTCGCGTTTCAAATAAAGGGGGCAACAGGCTAGCAAGTGCATGCAACGAAAACGGTGTGCCCTCGATAATCCGAAGACACACCGTCGGTTTTATAGCTGCGCTTACTTGGTCGTACGACGGGCCTTGGTCGCGCTCTTGCTTGCGCTTTCAACCAAGCTGGTCAGTTGGGCGCTGCCGGTGTCCTGCGCCTGTTTTACCACTTTCTGCACGGAGTTCATGGCGTCGGCGGCCTGCACCATGGCGGACTTGATGGCGTCCTTGACCGGGGCGGCGTTTTCCGGGAGCGAGTTCATCGTGGCTTCGATGGCGGAGAAGAATTCCTGCTGCGCGCTCTTCATCTGCTCCTGCACCAGTTCGCCGAATTCGTTGCCGAGGCCGGTGGCCAGCTTGAACAGGTCCTGGTTGTAGCTGGTGGTCTTCTCGGCGATTTTCTGCAGAACCTCTTCGTTCAGCTTGGCCAGGCTCTTCAGGTCCTTGGCGCTGAACAGGGTTTGCACATGTCCGTCGTGATCGTCCAGATGGGCACGAGCGGCATCGACGTTCAACTGGGCAATTTTCTCGACAACTTCCAGCGCCTTGCCGGTCATTTCATGGAGCGCGGTCAGTTGCGCCTGGTGCGCGGAGACGACTTTTTCTGCGTTCAACATACGGGTGATCCTGAAAATTGAAATTGCGGAATCGGCAGGATAAGTCGCTCGTTTTACAGGCTTGTTGCAAAGCTTGTTTCGCTCATGCAGAAGCACACAGCGCGGACGATCGGCCGCCAAACCGGGCCAAACTGCTCACTGCTGCGGTGCACTGCCCTTTTTGGCCAAAAACCGCGCCCCGCTGCCGGCATCTTTCCTCATAATGACGGCCTGCGGATACCCACTCTGGCCAATGGCCACGCCGATGATTTTTTGCACCCGACTCCTTTTACTGTTGTTTTCCACGCTGCTTTGGGTCAACTGCAGCATGGCGGCCACGCCCGTGCGTATTGGCGTGCTGGCCTGGCAAGGCCACGAGGAGGCGGAAGTTCATTGGGCTTCGTTGATCCAGCAATTGCAAAAGCGGCTGCCGGCGCGGCAGATCGTCCTGCAGCACTATGACCTGGCGGGCATGCGCGAAGCCTTGAGCGCCGAGCAGCTGGATTTCGTGGTGACCAATCCGGGGCACTACATCTCCCTCGAAGCCGACGCCGGCATCACCCGGATCGCCACGCAGATTGCCAGCCAGGCGAGCAATCCCGGGCATGTGGTGGGCTCGTCGGTTGTCGTGCTCTCCGAGCGTGCAGAGTTGCAGACGCTGGCCGATCTGCGTGGGCGCAAGCTGGCATCGGTGTCGCCGGAGGCTTTTGGCGGCTATCAGGTGATCTGGGCGGAACTGAAGACCTTCAAACTCGACCCGGAACGCGGCGACCTGACGCCAGTCTTCACCGGCTTTCCAATGCAGAATGTGGTCGATTCGGTCGTCAATGGCCAAGCCGATGCCGGCGTTTTGCGGGCCTGTCTGCTGGAGCAGCTGGAGGCCCAGGGCAAGCTGCCGGCCGGACTGTTGCGGGTCATTTCTCCGATCAACGAAGCCACCGATTGCCGGGTGAGCTCCAGGCTTTATCCCGGCTGGGCCTTCGCCGCGGCGCATAACACGCCGTCGGCCATGTCGCGCGAAGTGCTGCTCACGCTCCTGTCGATGACGCCCGACGAAAATGGCCTGTCGTGGACGGTGCCGGCCGACTATCACCCGGTGCACGAACTCCTGCGCAGCCTGCAGATCGGGCCGTATGCCTTCCTGCGCGAAGCCGGCTGGGATGCCTTTTGGCACCGCTACTGGCCGTGGCTGGGCGGGCTTGTGCTCCTGCTGCTGGTCTGGGGCGCCTACACGCTGCACGTCGAACATCTGGTGCAGCGCCGTACCCGCGAATTGCTCTCCTCCCAGGCCGAACGCCACCAGCTTGAGGCACGCATTCAGGCCACACAGGAACAGATGGATCATCTGTCGCGTCTGTCCATTCTCGGCGAGCTTTCCAGCACGCTCGCGCACGAATTGAATCAACCCTTGGCCGCGATCAGCAACTATGCACGCAGCCTTCTGCGCCGGCAGGAAAACGGCAAGCTGTCGCCGGAAGCGCTGCTCCAGGCCACCGAAGAAATCGCCAACGAATCCGAACGCGCTGCCGCCATCCTCAGCGGTATCCGCGCCTTCGCCCGCAAACGCACGCATGTCCGCGAGCGCTGCGACCTGGCCAGACTGATCGACGAAACGGCGCATCTGCTGGCCAATATGCAGACCCGCCCGCCGACGATCGAACTGCACCACCAGCTCGCCCTCGACGCCCGCACCGTGGAGGCCGCCCCTTTGCAGATCCAGCAGGTGCTGCTCAATCTCTTCAAGAATGCCTGGGATGCCCAGCAGAGCCAGCAGATCGACACGCCGCTCGAGGTTTATCTGAGCGCAGAAGGCCAGGGTTGCAAAGTGGCGATTCGCGACCATGGGCCGGGCCTGCCGCCGGAAAGCCGCGACCGGCTGTTCGAGCCCTTCTTCACGACCAAGGCCGATGGCCTGGGCCTGGGCCTGTCGATCTGCAAGACCATCATCGAAGCCCATGGCGGCTCGCTGCAGGCCGAGGATGCACAGCCCGGCCCCGGCATGCTTTTCCATTTCACCCTGCCGCTGGCCAGCCCGGCGCCGACCGCATGAGGAAGCCTTCATGTCCCTAGACACTCCCGTCGTCCATGTCATCGACGATGAGGCGCCGTTTCGGCGGTCGCTCGTCTTCCTGCTCGAAACGATGGGCTGGCAGGCTGTCGGCCATGCGTCGGCCGAGGAATTCCTGCAGGCCAATCCCGCCTTTCCGGCTGGCGGCGGTTGCCTGGTGCTGGATATCCGCATGCCGCGCATCAGCGGTCTGGAACTGCAGCGCCGCCTGCAGGCGATGAACTCGCCCTTCACCATCATCTTCATGACCGGCCACGGCGACATCGAACTGGCCGTGCAGGCGATGAAGGACGGCGCCGTCGACTTCCTGCAAAAACCCTTCAAGGATCAACAACTGCTGGATACCGTCGAGCAGGCCATTCAGCTCAGCCTGGCCCGACATGCCGCGACGCGCCGTCATCAGGAGGCACGTTCGGTGCTGGAACGCCTTTCCCAGCGCGAACAGGAGGTGGCCCAACTCTTGGCGCAGGGCATGGCCAACAAGGAAATCGCCCGCGCGCTGAACATCAGCGACAACACGGTCCATGTACATCGCAAGCACATCATGGAAAAAACCGGCACCGGCAGCGCTGCCGAACTGGCCCGCCTGATCCTGCGGGCCGATCCCGAAGGGCTCGACTAACCGATATCGGGTATTGCGTTAACCCGATGTCCGAATAGTCGCGCCCGGCGGCCTTGCCTAGACTTTCTCCCGAGGAAATATCGATTCGGGAGGAAGAAATGAAAAAGCGTTTCCTGTGCGCCATCGGCGTCTCGCTAACCCTGGCCAGCGCCTTGAGCAGCGCCGCTGTCGGCGATAACGCCATCGTCGAACGCGGCAAATATCTGGCCCAGGCCGGTGACTGCGTAGCCTGCCACACCAGCGAGAAGGGCGTGCCGATGGCCGGCGGTCGCGAACTGGCCACGCCGTTCGGCAAGCTGTATTCGACCAATATCACGCCGGACCGCGATACCGGTATCGGCACCTACACCTTCGAGTCGTTCGACCGCGCCATGCGCAAAGGGGTCGCCGCCGACGGCCACAATCTCTATCCGGCCATGCCCTATCCGTCTTACGCCAAGATCACCGACGAAGACATGCGTGCGCTCTACGCCTATCTGATGCAGGGCCAGACGCCGGTCAAACAAGCCAACAAGCCGTCGGAAATGAAGTGGCCGTTCAACATGCGCTGGGGACTGGCCATTTGGAACTGGCTCTTCCTCGACAGCTCGCCTTTCAAGACGGACGGCAGCAAGGATGCCAGCTGGAATCGCGGCGCCTATCTGGTGCAAGGCCTGGGCCACTGTGGCGCCTGCCATACGCCGCGCGGGCTGGCTTTCCAGGAAAAGACCATGAGCGATGCCGGCAGCAAGGGCCAACTCTTCCTCGCCGGCGAAACCGTCGAAGACTGGCGCGCCCTGAGCCTGCGCGACTTGTGGACGGTGGCCGACACCACGCAGTTCCTGAAAACCGGCCGCAACCGCTTCGCCACGGCATCCGGCAACATGACCGAGGTCATCCAGCACAGCACCCAGCATCTGAGCGACGCCGACCTGACGGCGATCGCCAGTTATCTGAAAGCCCTGCCGGCCGGGCCGAACGATATGCGACCCAACCCGCTCAAGGTGGCCGCCAAGGTGCCGGACAACCTCTACAGCTCACGCGGCGGTCTCGGCTATCTCCAGTTCTGCGGCGATTGCCACCGCAGCGACGGCGCCGGCGTGGACAACATCTTCCCGCCGCTGGCCGGCAACCCGGCCGTCAGTTCCAATGATCCGGCCACCTTGCTGCACATCATCCTGACCGGCGGTAAGACCGCAGCCACGGCGAGCCACCCGCGCATCATGACCATGCCCGGCTTCGCCCGCCTGAACGACAAGGAACTGGCCGAAATCGTCAGCTTCATCCGCGTCAGTTGGGGACATGCCGCCGCCGTCAGCAGCGGCGAAGTGCGCGGCATGCGCGCCAGCCTGGACCCGAAAGTGGACACCAGCAACTTTGAAACGCCCCGCCTGGCCGACATGCTGGCCGCCAAGAATGCCGAGCAACTGGTCCGCGGCATGCGCCTGCATCTCGAAACCAAGGACTTGTTGCCGAAGAATGTCGGCGACCAGTTGAATTGCACGAGTTGCCACCTGAATGCGGGCACGGTCGCCGATGGCTCGCCCTTCGTCGGAGTTTCTGCTTTCTTCCCAAGCTACGGCGCCCGCGCTGGCCGGATAATCACCCTGGAAGAGCGGATCAACGGCTGCTTCAAGCGTTCGATGAACGGCAAGCCGATCCCGAAGGATTCGGCCGACATGAAGGCGATGGTGGCCTACTTCGACTGGATGAAGCGCGAAACCAAGCCGGAGGACAAGGTGGCCGGTCGCGGCGTGGGCAAGATCGACAGGAAGATCGTGCCTAATCCGGAAAACGGCAAGAAGGTCTATGCCGAGCAATGCGCCCTCTGCCATGGCGAAAACGGCGAAGGCCTGAAGCGTGCCGACGGCCAGATGATCTACCCGCCACTGTGGGGTGAGCAGTCCTTCAACATCGGTGCCGGCATGGCCCGCACCTACACGGCGGCCGCCTTCGTCAAACGCAACATGCCAATCGGCTTCAACAGCAAGTTCCCGCTCGGCCAGGGTGGCCTCTCCGACCAGGAAGCCGTCGATGTGGCCGAATACTTCAGCCATATGCCGCGCCCCGACTTCCCCGAAAAGGTGAACGACTGGCCGAAGGATCCGAAGCCATCGGATGCGCGCTACTAGGCTCAGCCCCTGAGCACCGCGAACCGCCCCACCTGGGGCGGTTTTTTCATCGGCCCGGAATGGCGAGCCACCCTGCTTCGGTTTTTGCCCGTTTTGGCCAGTGCACCGCAGCAATGCCCGTTTTCCCCGCTCCTGCGGCTTTTTCAGCGCCTGCCTTCGCATTCTTGGTAGATTTTTAGCAGGCATCAAAGCCCCAGCACACCACTCGGAAATACCATCGCCCCGCCAAACAATTTCCGAAAGGGGGAAAGACAATGAGTGGCGCGTTCACCAAATCGATGGCGCGGAACATTTTCTACGGGGGGACGGTTTTCTTCTTCCTGTTGTTCCTTGCGCTGTCATTCGACACCCATTCGCAACTACCCAAGCGCGACATGCGGCAAAACATTACGCCGCAGATCGCCGAGGGCAAGAAGCTTTGGGAAGTTAATAACTGTATCGGTTGCCACACCCTGATGGGTGAAGGCGCTTACTTCGCTCCGGAACTGGGCAACGTGGTTGTCCGTTACGGCGAGGAAGGCACCAAGGCGTTCATCCAGGCCCGTCCGAAAGAGGGTATCCCGGGTCGCCGCAGCATGCCGCAGTTCAACTTCACCGACGAGCAACTGAACGCCATCGTGGCCTTCCTGAAGCACGTCAATTCGATCAACGACGCAAACTGGCCGCCTAACAGCCAGGGCTGATCGAGAGGAGAAACTGAACATGCAATTCAAATCCCAAGCGGTTGCAAAACCCTACTTCATCGCGGCAATCGGCCTGTTTGTCGGTCAGATCCTGTTCGGCCTGATTCTCGGCCTGCAGTATGTGCTCGGCGACTTCCTGTTCCCGGCGATCCCGTTCAACGTGGCCCGCATGGTCCACACCAACCTGCTGATCGTGTGGCTGCTCTTCGGCTTCATGGGCGGCGCGTACTACATGATCCCGGAAGAGTCCGAGACCGAACTGTTCAGCCCGAAACTGGCGCTGGCGATGTTCTGGATCTTCCTGGTCGCCGGTGCGCTGACCATCGTCGGCTACCTGGCGGTTCCGTACGCCACGCTGGCTGAACTGACCGGCAACAACCTCGTCGAGACCATGGGTCGCGAGTTCCTCGAACAGCCGCTGCCGACCAAGCTCGGCATCGTCGTCGTGGCACTGGCTTTCCTGTTCAACATCACCCTGACGGTGCTGAAGGGCAAGAAGACCTCGGTTTCGATCGTGCTGCTGCTCGGCCTGTGGGGTCTGGCCGTCTTCTTCCTGTTCTCCTTCTACAACCCGGTGAACGTCGTCGTCGACAAGTTCTTCTGGTGGTGGACGGTGCACCTGTGGGTGGAAGGCGTATGGGAACTGATCCTCGGCTCCTTCCTGGCCTTCGTGCTGATCAAGACCACCGGCGTCGACCGTGAAGTGATCGAAAAGTGGCTGTACATCATCGTCACCCTGACGCTGATTACCGGCATCATCGGTACCGGTCACCACTACTACTGGATCGGCACGCCGGAATACTGGCAGTGGTGGGGTTCCATCTTCTCCGCGCTGGAACCGATTCCGTTCTTCGCCATGACCGTGTTTGCCTTCAACATGGTGAACCGTCGCCGCCGCGAGCATCCGAACAAGGCTGCCGTGCTGTGGGCACTCGGTACCGGTGTGATGGCATTCCTCGGCGCCGGCGTGTGGGGCTTCCTGCACACCCTGGCTCCGGTGAACTACTACACCCACGGTACGCAGATCACTGCCGCTCACGGTCACATGGCTTTCTATGGCGCCTACGCCATGGTCGTCCTGATGATGATCTCCTACGCCATGCCCATCCTGCGCGGCCGTGCTGCCAACAGCAACAAGTCGCAAGTGCTGGAAATGTGGTCGTTCTGGCTGATGACCATCGCCATCACTTTCATCACGCTGTTCCTCACCGCTGCCGGCATCCTGCAAGTCTGGCTGCAACGCGCTTCCGACGCTCCGCTGCCCTTCATGGTGGCCCAGGACAAGATCGCGATCTTCTACTGGATGCGTGAATGGACTGGTGTCGTCTTCCTGATCGGTCTGATCATCTACATCGCCAGCTTCTTCGTTGGCGGTGACGAGAAGGAAGCCGCGTAACTTGCAATTCCTCCAAGTAGCACTTCAGGCGCGGCGCTTAGGCTCCGCGCCTTTTTTATTGCTCACAATTCTTCACAATTCCACTGGCAGCACTGCCCGCTTGGCTGGCAGAATTAGCGAACATTCATAAAGCAGCCTTCGTAACCCATGATTAACCCTCGAGCCTTCCTGGCTGAGGCTGCGGTATCGAGCCTCCTGACCGAAGCCCCTGGCATGCCGGCGGGCTCAGTCGACCTCCCGATGGCCAGCGCAAGATGATCGGCCTGTGGCAACGCAGCCTGCTGTTTCGCACCGTTGCCAGCATCGTGGCGATCACCGTCGTGGTCGGCGGCCTGCTCGTCATGTCGCTCTCCGTCCTGGTGGCCCAGCGGGCCGAGGAGGCCGCCTACAAGCGTCTCGGTGAACTGATCGACACCGTCGAGAGCACCGTCAAGATCGCCTGCTTCGTCGGCGACGACCAGCTGGCCACCGAAGTGGCCCGCGGCCTCTTGAAAACGCCAGAAATCAGCGCCGTCTTGATCCGCTCGGAAAAAGGCGACCTGATCAATCTGGACCGCAGCGGCAACGTCCCGGATCCTTTCCAGAAAGCCGGCGCCCCGCTCCAACGCCAGATTTTCTCGCCCTTCGACAAAAACCTCGTGGTCGGCGACATCCTGCTTTTTCCCGATGTGGCGGCCATCGAAGCCCAGGTCACCACATCCAAGATACACATCGCTGCGCAAATCGGCGTGCTGATCGCCGCCGTCGCCATCGCGCTGACCCTGACCGCCTTCCGCCAGGTCATCCAGCCGATCAGCGAGCTGTCGAAGCGGATGCATACACTCAATGCCGAATCGGGTGAAAAACTCACCCCGCCGGCCAATAACGAACACAACCTGATCGGCCAGCTCACCGCCGACATCAATGGCCTCACTGCCCGACTGGTCGACACCATACACACCGAGCAGTTCCTGCGCTGGCAACACGAAATCGACGAACGCAAATATCGGGGCATTTTCGAGAATGCCGAAAGCGGTATCTTCATCACGAATCGGAAGGGCAAGCTGGAGTCGTACAACATTTCGCTCTCCCGTTTGACCGGATTGCCGACGCCCGAGCGGCATGCCTGTAGCGTTCTCTCCCTGCTCGATCTTCCCTGGGCTGCTAATGCTTTAGTCGCCAACCTGATCGCCGACTGCATCGAGCGTAATCTCGCCTGCGCCGAAGACGTGGAATTGCAGCATCCTGAACACGGCAGCCGCTGGCTGAACATCGCCTTGACGCCGGTTGGCGCCGGCTTGGTCCAGGGCATCGTCAGCGACGTGACGGTCCGCCGCAATGCCGAGGTACGCGCCCAGCGCCTGGCAGTCACCGACACACTGACCGGCCTGCCCAATCGCCTCGGCTTCGAACAACATTGGCAGGAGCAGATTCGCCAGCGACCGGAGATTCCCTTCGTTCTGCTCATCGCCGACCTCGATGGTTTCCGCGAGATCAACGATGCCCTGGGTTTCCCGGCCGGCGACAAGGTACTGACCGGAATCGCCGCACGTTTCCTGACCAGCCTGAAGACCAACGATTTCGTGACCCGCCTGGGCGGCGATGAATTCGCTATCGTCCTCCCCGGCATCAGCAATCCCTCGGCCATCGAAAAGGTCACCAAGCGCCTGATCCAGAGAGTCGGCGAACCGTTCCAGATCGACGAACAGGAAACCTGCCTCAGCATCAGCATCGGCGTCGCCTGCTTCCCGAACGACGGAGACAATCTGCCGACTCTGCTACGCAATGCCGAACTGGCGCTGGCCCAGGCCCAACATGCCGGAGGGCGGACCTGGCGGGTATTCGATCCTGCGATGGTGCAAGCTGTCGAACATCGCCACCAACTGGCCAATGAATTGCGCGGCGCGGCCGAGCGCGGCGAATTACGCCTGTTCTACCAACCCATCGTCGACCTGAACAATTTGCAGGTCAGCGGCGCGGAGTGCCTGATCCGCTGGCAACACCCGGCGCACGGCCTGGTGCCGCCCGACAGTTTCATTCCGCTCGCCGAGGAAACCGGCTTGATCAAGGACATCGGCCTGTGGTGCCTGGAAACCGCCTGCCGGCAAATGGTCGCCTGGGACAATCAAGGACTGCCCCTCAACCTCACGGTCAACGTGTCGGCGCGCCAGATTCCGGAGAGCCTTTCGGCCCAGATCGTAAACGACACCTTGGCGCGGCACGGCCTGAGCAACGACCGGATCGGGCTGGAGATTACCGAAAGCACCCTGGTCGGCGACGGTCCGGCGGTCGAGGAATGGCTGGCCGCACTTCGGGCGCAGGGTAACCGCGTTTATCTCGACGATTTCGGTACGGGTTACTCGTCGCTCTCCTACCTGAAGCGTTTCAAGGTCGACACCATCAAGATCGACAAGGCTTTCATTCGCGACTTGAGCGAAGACTCCAACGACCGCGTGATGGTCGAGGCGGTCAGCATGATGGCCGACAGCCTGAAGCTGAGCGTCGTGGCCGAAGGCGTGGAAACGGCCCAGCAGCTGGAAATGCTGCGCCAGATGGGATGCCGCTACGGCCAGGGCTATTTCTTCTCGCGCCCGGTGCCGCCGGAGCAGTTCCTGGAACAGATGGCGCGTATCGACCGCGGGGATCAGGTTCCGCTTATTTAGGCCACATCAAGTTGTGCGGCTCAGGCAATCGCTAAGATGCCGCCATGTCTGCCGAAACCGCCCTGCTGTCCGATCCTGCGCCTGCTCGCCGCCTGCCTGGCGATCTGGCGATCTGGTTCTTCATCCTGGCCGAGATGCTCGCCTTCGCGGTCTTTTTCTCGGCTTATGCCTTCGCACGGGCCAAGAACGTCGAAATGTTCAACTTCTACCAGCAGACGCTGGACCGCAACGCCGGGGCGATCAATACCCTCCTGCTGGTCACCGGCTCATGGTTCGTCGTGCTTGCCGTCCAGGCCGCCCATCGCGACGACCAGCGCGCCATCTCGCGCAACATCCTGCTTGGTTTCCTGTGCGGCGGCGGCTTCCTGGTCGTCAAGGTGTTCGAATACGCCGCCAAGTTCGGCGCCGGTATTTCGCTGTCGACCAACACCTTCTACATGTTCTACATCTCGCTGACCTTCTTCCACTTCATGCACGTGCTGCTCGGCATGGTCATCCTGGCCATCCTGTGGTTCCAGTCGCGCCAGGGCGTCTATGGCAGCCACCATTCGAACGGACTGGAGAGCGGCGCCGCCTACTGGCACATGGTCGATCTGCTGTGGATCGTGCTCTTCCCGCTGGTCTATGTGATGCGCTGATGATGAACGCCCTGAAAAACCCCGCCAATCGCGCCTGGCTCGTCCTTCTCATCGCCACCGGCATCACCTGGTATCTCGGCGAAGTCGGCGCTGCCGGCACTTCGGCCATCGTCGCCATGCTGCTCATTGCCTTCGTGAAGGGCCGGCTGGTCATCCTCGATTTCATGGAGCTGCGCGAAGCCCCGCGCCTCTGGCGCATCCTGCTCGAAGGCTGGATGATCGTCGTCGGCAGCCTCATTCTCCTTGCTTACTGGATCTCGCTCAAATGAACGATTTGCCCTTCTACGAACCCTCCGGCAACGAAATCTCGCTGTTCGAGCATGCTTATCGCGAGCGCCTGCCGCTGTTGATCAAGGGCCCGACCGGCTGCGGCAAGACGCGCTTCGTCGCCCACATGGCGGCCCGCCTCGGCCTGCCGCTGTACACCGTGGCCTGCCACGACGACCTGACCGCCGCCGACCTGGTCGGCCGCCACCTGATCTCCGACAAAGGCACCTATTGGTGCGATGGCCCGCTGACCCGCGCCGTGCGCGAAGGCGGCATCTGCTATCTCGACGAAGTGGTCGAGGCGCGCAAGGACACCACAGTCGTATTACACCCGCTGGCCGACGACCGCCGCCTGCTGCCGATCGACCGTACCGGCGAATTGCTCGAAGCGCCGCCCAACTTCATGCTGGTCATCTCGTACAACCCCGGCTACCAGAACCTGCTCAAAGGTCTGAAGCCGTCCACCCGCCAACGCTTCGTCTCGCTGCGTTTCGACTTCCCCAGCAGCGAGCGCGAGACCTCCATCCTGCTCGGCGAAACCGGCTGCGACGCCGATCTGGCCAAGCGTCTGGTCGGCATCGCCAAATCCTTCCGTGCCTTGAAGGACCGCGACCTCGAAGAGGTCGTCAGCACCCGCCTGCTGGTCTACGCCGCCTCGCTGATCAAGGCAGGCATGGACGTCAGCGCCGCCTGCCGCGCCGCACTGGTCGAGAGTTTGACCGACGACGAGGAAACGGTCGAAGCGCTGATGGAAATCGTCAACGCCACCTTCGGCCGCTGAGTCCACGACCATGAGCAGCGAAGACGACTTCGGCATCCCGGAAGAACACGCCGGCCAGGGCCTGGCCATCGCGGCCGAAGCGCTTTTCCTGCTCAACCTGCTGGTCATCCCCGGCCTCGGCTTCCTGATCCTCGCCACACTTTGGCTCAAGCATCGCGACAGCGCGCCGCCGCTCGCCGCCCAGCACCTCAAGCAGGCGACCTACGTCAGCTTCTGGGGCGGCCTGCTCATCGTCGGCACGATCAGCCTGATCGTCGCCACGCTCGGCGTTCATTCGGAATGGAGCTGGGTGGCACTGATCCTGTACTTCACCTGCATCCACTCGACCCTGGTCCTGCTCGGCATGTTCGCGCTGATCAAGGCGATGTCCGGTCAGGTCTGGCGCTACCCGCTGATCGGCCCTGCTGCGGTGCACCTGCCAAAACAGGCAAAAACCAAGTGAACAAACCCGCTTTGCAACACCAGCGTGTCTGGGCGCAGATCGGCTTTTTCACGCTATTCACGCTGACGCCGATCTTCGACCTTTTCCGTTACGACCTCGTCGCCAACCACGCCTGGTTCCTGACCCGCCCCTGGCACCTCGGCATCGACGGTTTGCTGGCCGGCACCGGCAGCGCCAGCGAAGCCGCGATCAACATCCTGCTCTTCATGTTCGTGCCGATCCTGGGCCTCCTCGGCCTGATCATCCTGGTCGCCTGGAAATGGGGCCGCCTCTACTGCGGCTGGCTGTGCCCGCATTTCTCGGTGGTCGAAACGATCAACCGCCTGATGCTCTTCGCCACCGGCAAGCACTCGGTGTGGGACAAGAAGCAGACGCCGCCGTGGGAGCCGGATGGTTCAC